>CBJKNR010000240.1:0-6063 GCA_966417555.1 uncultured Sphingopyxis sp. | reverse complement strand
AATTGACCTTGATCAGCTTGGTGAGCGCAAAATAGCGCTCGCCGTCGCGCGGGGCGCGAATCTCGCCCTCGACGGTGTCGCCGGTGCGCAGGCCATATTTGCGAACCTGGTTCGGCGAGACATAGATGTCGTCGGGGCCGGCGAGATAATTGGCGTCGGACGAGCGCAGGAAACCGAACGAATCCGGGAGGACCTCGATCGTGCCCGACCCGATGATTTCCTCACCCTCTTCGGCGAGTTCTTTCAGGATCGAGAACATCAGGTCCTGCTTGCGCAGCGTCGATGCGCTCTCGACGCCCAGTTCTTCCGCCATTTCGACGAGCTGGGCGGGCGCTTTGGTCTTGAGTTCTTTGAGATGCATTGGATGGATTCCAGATAGGTATTCGGGAGAAAATGGACGCAAATTTGTTGCACCGCTGGGGTGCCTATCCGGCCGTGGGACGACCGTTTCGATAGCATCGGCGCGGGGTGTTGCGCCGCCCGTATGGAACGGGGTTGAACCGCCCCTATAGCCGGCCGTCTGCCAAGTCAATTGCGGCCGCGGCAGGTCGGCATAAACGCAGGACATAGCCTTAAAGCCACAAAGCCCCGCACGGACCACGCTATTCTGTGTCCTTTGTCGCTTTAAGGTGGATCGTCCGGCGTGCGATCAGCCTAAAGCGACAAAAGATACGCATGTGCGATGCAAAATTGTCTCCTTTGTCGCTTTAAGATCCGATCGGCGGGAACCGCGCGGCGCGAAGGAATATTCACCGACGAAAAGAGCCAAGGGGAGGCTGGCACGGCGGAATATTGTAGGAAAGCGATTTCTTTGACCGATCACACCGTTAGCTTTGGGGGAGCTGTTGTTCCCCATTTCCGCGCCCGGTCAGGGGCGTACGACGACGAGAATGACGATTATCGCCGCGGCGATGCCGGGCACTTCATTGAGCAAGCGCAGCTGTTTTTCGGTCAGGGGACGCTCGCCCCTCTTCAGCTTCCTGAAATAGCCGATCATCCAGCCGTGATAGCCCGACAGCGCAATCACGAGCAGCAATTTGGCAATGAACCAGCCCTCGTGCCAATAGTTGCCGTTGAAGGCGAGCATCAGTCCGAAGATCCAGACGATGATCAGCGACGGGTTCAAAATGATCCGCCGCAGCCGGTCCTCGCGCTCCATCCATTTTCTGTCCTCGTCGGATCCGACGGGCGTCTGATGATGATAGACGAAGAAGCGCGGCATCATGAACAGGCCGGCCATCAGGAAAATCACGAAAATGATATGCGCGGCTTTGACCCAAAGCATCGTCGCCCCCAGAAATCCCGCCAGTTCCATAGATTATCCGCCGCGAACGCGTTTGATCAGATGCTCGACATGCGCGATCGGCGTATCGGGCACGATGCCATGACCCAGATTGAAGATATGGGGACGATGGCGGAAAGCCGCAAGGATGCGATCGATCGCCATGTCGAGCGCGCCGCCGCCCGCAACAAGCGCGAGCGGGTCGAGATTGCCCTGCACCGGCAGATGCGCCGGCAAGGCCCCGTCGGCCCACGCGGGATCGACCGTCTCGTCGAGCCCGATCGCGTCGACCCCGGTTTCGTCGGCATAGGCGCGCAGCTTGCCGCCGGCACCCTTGGGGAAACCGATGACCGGCGTATCGGGGTGCAACGCCTTGAGCCGCCGCACGATCTCGGCATTCGGCGCGATCACCCACTGCTCATATTGTGCCGGCGACAGACTCCCCGCCCAGCTGTCGAACAATTGCACGGCGTCAACGCCATTTTCTATCTGGCCGGAAAGATAGGTTACAGTCAGATCGATGATCGCATCGATGATCGCCCTGAAAGCCTGCGGATCGCCGAAAGCGAGGCGCCGCGCTGCGGCCTGATCTTTTGATCCCTGCCCGGCCACCATATAGGTTGCGACCGTCCATGGACTTCCTGCAAAGCCAAGAAAGGTCGTCTCGGGGGGCAGCGCCGATGCGACGCGCGCGACGGTCGCATAGACCGGATCGAGCCGCTCGGGTGCGGCTTCGAGCGACGTCAGGGCGCTGTCGACGAGCGGCGGCGCGAGCCGCGGTCCCTCGCCCGCCTCGAACCAGAGTTTCTGGCCGAGCGCGTGCGGGATGACGAGGATGTCCGAAAAGAGGATCGACCCGTCGAAGCCGAAGCGGCGGACCGGCTGCAGCGTCACCTCGGCCGCGGCCTCGGGATCGTAGCACAACTCGAGAAAACCGCCCTTGGTCTCGCGAAGGGCGCGATATTCGGGCAGGTAGCGTCCGGCCTGGCGCATCAGCCAGAGCGGCGACCGCTCCTGCCGCACGCCGCGCAGCGTCGCGAGCAGCTTCTTCGATGACGCCTTCACGCGGCCCCTCTTTCTCTCTTCATATACATATTAATATAGATTGTGATGGTTTGTAGGTCGGCGGACAAGCGCGGCTTTAGGCTCGGGCGCCCTTTTTGCCAACAGCTTGACTCTGTCGGTCGCTGGCGACCGAACGGAGTCGCGGACGCTTGTTCCCCCAATTCACAGCCTGTGGATAAGAGTCATCCCATGTGGATAAGAGGTGAGCGGAATCGACAGGGCCGGGGATAAATCGCGCGTGCCGAATGCATCCCGCCGCTTATACCGAAACTTATCCACAGGCAGCCAAAACGCTTCCTGACTTGCCTTTTTCGGCGCTTTCCCGCCATGGTGCCGCGATGGGCCGGCTCCACCTGCATCTCATATCCGACTCCACGGGCGAGACACTCGAAAATATCGCCAAGGCGGCGATCGCGCAGTTCGACGATGTCGAGGTGGTGCGCCATTTCTGGCCGATGGTGCGATCGGAATCGCATCTCGACCGCATCATGGCCGAAGTGCAGGCGAGCCCCGGCATGATCCTCTTCACCCTCGTCAACGGCGAGCTCCGCGTCAGCCTCGAGCGGCGGGCGAGGGCGCTCAACCTGCCGACGGTCGCCGCGCTCGATGCGGTGACCGACGCACTATCGCGCATGCTCGGACAGGAAGCCAAGGCGCGCCCCGGGCGTCAGCACCAGCTTGACGCCGCCTATTTCGCGCGCGTCGAGGCGATCCAGTTCACCGTCGCGCACGACGACGGGATCGGCTGGGAAAATTGGGAGCAGGCCGATATCGTCCTCGCCGGCGTGTCGCGCACATCAAAGACACCGACGAGCATCTATCTCGCCAACCGTGGCTTCAAGACCGCGAACATTCCGATCGTCCCCGAATCGCCGCCGCCCGACGCGCTGTTCAACTTGAAGCGGCCGATGGTCGTTGGCCTCACGACGGGGCTCGACCGGCTCGTCCAGGTGCGTCGCAATCGCCTCCTCTCATTGAACCAGGCGCCCGAGACGAGTTACGTCGATGACGAGCGGGTGAAGGCCGAACTTGCCTTCGCGCGCCGCATGTTCGCCGACAATGGCTGGCCGGTGATCGACGTCACGCGCCGCTCGATCGAGGAAACCGCTGCCGCGGTGATCAAGCTCGTCGAAGACCGGGCCGGCGCATGACGCTCCTCCTCGCCTCGCAAAGCAGCGGCCGCGCCGCGATGCTCCGCGCCGCCGGGCTCGACTTCGAAACGAGCGCCGCGCATGTCGACGAGGAAGCGCTCACCGCCTCCTTGCTCGCCGCTGGCCAGACCCCGCGCAACATCGCCGACGCGCTCGCCGAGGCCAAGGCGATCAAAATCTCCTCGCGCCTCCCGGGGGTCACGGTACTCGGCGCCGATTCGACCCTCGCGCTCGACGACGGGTCGATGCTGTCGAAGCCCGAGGGGCCCGAAGAGGCGGCCGATCATCTCCGCCGCATGGCCGGCACGCGCCATCGCCTGTTCAGCGCTGCGGTCGCTGCACGCGACGGCGCGCCCGTCTGGCGCGCGATCGGTGAGGCGAAGCTCTGGATGCGCCCCTTGTCGGACGCCTTCATCGCCGACTATGTCGCGCAAAATTGGGACAGCATCCGCTGGACCGTCGGCTGTTACGAAATCGAGGGAGCGGGCGTGCAATTGTTCGACCGGGTCGAGGGCGATCCATGGACCATCATCGGCATGCCGATGCTTCCGCTGATGGCGTGGCTTCGCACTACCGGGCTCGCGCCGCAATGAGCAAGCCCTATGCAGAGGTGATCGGCGACCCGATCGCGCAGTCGAAGTCGCCGCTGATTCACGGCTTCTGGCTCGATGCGCTCGGGCTCGACGGCGACTACCGCCGCGCGCATGTGAAAGCCGAAGGCCTCGCTGCCTATGTCGAAGAGCGCCGCGCCGACCCCGACTGGCGCGGCTGCAACGTCACCATGCCGCACAAGGCTGCGGTCATGGATCTCGTCGATGATCCCGGCGATATCCGCGGCACGATCGGCGCGATGAATACCCTCGTGCGCCAGCCCGACGGAACGCTGATCGGCACCAACACCGACGCCGCGGGTTTCTACGCCCCGCTCGCCGAGCTCGACCTCGAGGGCGCGCCTGTCGCGGTCGCCGGCGCCGGCGGCGCGTCGCGTGCGGTACTTTTCGCGCTCGCGCGCGCGAAGGTCGGCCATGTCACAATTCTCAACCGCTCGCCGCTGAAAGCCATGGGCCTGCTCGCGACCTTCGGCCTCAAGGGCGACGTCGTCGGGCTCGACGCCCAGCTTCCGCCGGTATCCTTGCTCGTCAATTCGAGCAGCCTCGGCATGACAGGAAACCCGCCACTCGATCTCGACCTGTCACCGCTCCCCGAAGATGCGATCGTCTACGACCTCGTCTATTCGCCGCTCCGGACCGGGCTGCTCAAGGCGGCCGAGGCGCGCGGGCTCGACACCGTCGAGGGGCTCGACATGCTGATCGGTCAGGCCGCGCTCGCCTTCGAGCTGTTCTTCGGCACATCGCCGCCCGAGGGCCGCGACGAGGAATTGCGCGCGCTGCTCGTGAAATGACCCACCGCCCGCGCCCCGGCTCGCGCCTCCGCCGTCCTTTCATCCTCGGCCTCACCGGTTCGATCGGCATGGGCAAGTCGACCGCGGCGGCGATGTTCGAGCGCGAAGGCGTACCGGTTTTCGACGCCGATGCCGAGGTGCACCGGTTGCAGGGACCCGGCGGGGCGCTGGTCGCGGCGATCGAGGCGCGCTTTCCCGGTACGACCGGTCCGAACGGCGTCGACCGTCAGAAGCTCGGTGCCCGCGTGCTCGGCAACACGCACGAACTCGCGGCGCTGGAAGCCATCGTCCATCCGGCGGTGGGCAAGGCGCAGAAACGCTTCCTCGCTGAAAACCGCGCGCGCGACGTTGTCGTGCTCGACATCCCGCTGCTCTTCGAAAAGGGCGGCTGGCGGCGCGTCGGGGCTATCGCTGTCGTGTCGGCGCCGGCATGGATGCAGCGCAAGCGCGTGATGCGCCGTCCCGGCATGACCGCGGCCAAATTGAAGACGATCCGCCGGCTGCAGGTTCCCGATCGTGTGAAGCGCGCGCGCGCCGATTTCATCATCGAAACGGGCCGCCCCAAAAGCGAGACGCATCGCCAGATTCGCTTCATCGCCTCTTGTTTCCGCGCCCGATAGGGGCCAGATTACAGACTCGATGCGCGAGATTATTTTCGATACCGAAACCACGGGTTTCGATCCCAAAAGCGGGGACCGGCTGGTCGAAATCGGATGTGTCGAGTTGATCGACCGCCGCGAAACCGGCGTCACCTTTCATGCCTATTTCAACCCCGAGCGCGACATGCCCGCCGCCGCCGAGGCGGTGCACGGCCTGTCGATCCAGTTCCTCTCGGACAAGCCCTTGTTCGCGGCGCGCGTCGACGAATTGCTCGAATTTCTCGGCGACGCGCCGCTGATCGCGCACAATGCCGCCTTCGACTTCGGTTTCGTCAACGCCGAGCTGGCGCGCGCCGGGCGCGGGGCGCTCGACATGGCGCGTATGTGCTGCACCGTCCAGATGGCGCGCAAGCTCCACCCCGGCGCGAAGCACAGCCTCGATGCGCTCTGCACGCGCTACGGCATCGATCGCAGCCACCGCGTCAAGCATGGCGCTTTGCTCGACGCCGAACTGCTGGCGCATCTCTACATCGAAATGACGGGCGGCCGTCAGATCGGCCTCGG
>CBJKNR010000239.1:0-6077 GCA_966417555.1 uncultured Sphingopyxis sp. | reverse complement strand
AAATTGCCGAGCGCCCCCGGCAGGAAACGGAACGGCAGCTGGAGGTTCGCCTCGAACCCGCGCAGCGGCCCGCCGTCGGTGTTGTTGCTGCGCGTCACGCTGAAGAGTTCGTCGGGCGTGATGCCCGTGCCCGTGCCCTCGAGCAGCGACAGCGGCAGCCCGAGTTCGCGGAACGGCACCAGCTGGTTGGTGTTCTGGATATAGGTCTCGATATTCTTGTAGAAATAGGCGACCGACAGCAGCGAACCCGGAGCGAAATACCATTCGAGTGCGGCGTCGATCGTATTGGCCCGGATCGGATCGAGATAGGGGTTGGTGATCGAGGCGGTGCGGATCACGATGTTCGCGCTGCCGCTGGGGATCAGCTGCCCATAGGACGGACGCGACATCACGCGGGCTGCCGAGAAGCGCGCGATCAGGTCGGGCGTGACGTCGAGCGCGAGGTTTATCGACGGCAGCCAGTCATCGTAGCTACGCTCCACCTCCGAGATCACATATTGCGTGGGATAGGGCGACCCGGCCGGCGCGGCGGTGGGGATGGGCCCATATGTGTCGAAGCTGGTGCGGACATAGCGGACGCCGGCATCGCCGCGCAGCGCGAATGGCAAGACGTCTTCGGTGTCAAACTTCACCATGACATAGCCCGACGTATATTTCTCGTCGACTCCGCCATAGGTGCCCTTGGCGCACTGCAGGTTGCAATATTGATAGCTGCTGAAGTTCACCGCCTCGCGGAACTTGTCTGGATCGATCGCGAGGAAATCCTGCATCTGGCCGTCCAGATTCTTGCCGATCCCTTTCGTCACGAAGGTGATGTCGGCGAGCGACACGCCCGCGGGGAGCAACTGCGGCAACGACTGGGCGGGGATCAGCTGCCGCTCGCGCGCGGTATATTTGTTGGTGCGATATTGGCCTCCCACCTGAACGGTGAAGTTCGGCGCCGCCTCCCACTCGGCGTTGAGTTCGAAGGTCTTGCTGACGATGGTGTTCTTACGGATGAAGCTCGAAATCTGTCCGCGCTGCGTGCCGTCGGCCAGCGGCGGGCCAAAGAGGAAATTGGCTGGATCGGTCAGGTCGATGCCGTAACCGATCTTCGGGACGTCCGGATTGTCGCGGAAGTCGATCGAGAAATTGTCGGTATCGTTCGAATCCATCGCGACCTGGAGGCGGTCGACGTTCAATTTGGAATCGTTGATGCCGGCGAGGCCGAAGATGCGGAACGCGTCGGAGAAGCGATGGTCGAAGTTGAGGTTCACCTGGCGGAAGGTCGAGGTGAAACGTTCGTCCTGCATTTCCGATCGCAGGTCGACGCCGTCCCACAGACCATGGATCAGCGACCCGTTCTCGTCGACCTCGATGTCGCGGATCGACATCATCGGCTGGCCGTTGTTCGAGGCGGTGCGGCCCATCGAGCGCGCATCGAGCATCGTGTCGAGACGGTTGACCTTGAAGCGGGAATACAGGCCGTCGAGCGAGATGTCGGTGTCGTCGGTGGGTTTCCATTGCAGCGTCAGCGACCCGGCCAGACGCTCCTGATTCTGGCTGCCCTTCACCGGACGGGGCAGGCGCGGCAGGAACACGCCGCCGCCGGGACGGCCCGACACGCCCGTGCGGCTCATGATATAGTCATAGGCTTCCTTGGTGCTGGTGCGGGGGTTGCCGGCGCTGCAGTTGTTGGCGTCGGCGCCGACCGGGGTGCCGCCATTGGCATAGCCCGGCGCGGGACTGTTCACCGGCACGCCGCCATAGGTGTAGCCGACAGGCGTGCAATAGGGGAAGATGGTGCCGCCCGGCTGCTGTTGCCCGGCGACGTAGGACGGCAGGATGTCGACCGCCGAATAGGCGTATTCGTCGATGTGGCGCTTCGAATAGGCGAGGCTGGCCAGCACGCCGAATGTGTCGCCGAACTGCCTGGAAACGAGCGCGGACAGCCGCGGATCGGCCTTTTTGCTGATGTCGTTGTAGATTCCGCGCGCCGTGCCCGAGAAGACGAAGTCCTCCTTCTGATCGAACGGCCTCGGTGCGCGCAGGTCGACCGTCGCGCCGAGCGAGCCTTCCTCGACGTCGGCGGAGGTCGTCTTGCGGACCGAAAGCGCGGAGAAGATTTCGGTCGGGAAGGTTACGAAGTCGAACGAACGCCCCGTGGCGACGCCGCCGCGGATGTCGCTGCCGCTGACCTGCGAGGTGCCCTCCATCCCGTTGATCCGCACGCGGGTGAATTGTGCGCCGAGACCGCGAACCGAGATATTGCGCCCCTCGCCGCCATCGCCGCGCGACAAGGCGACCCCGGGAATACGCTGCATCGATTCGGCGAGGTTGGAATCGGGAAACTTGCCGATGTCCTCGGCGACGATGCTGTCGACCGCCGCGGTTTCCTGCCGCTTCAGGTTCAGCGCGCTGTTCAGCGAACCACGGAAACCGGTGACGATGATCTCTTGCGTGTCGGCCTGGGGAGATTCGGTGTTCTCGCCAGTCGGGCTGGCTTGTTCGGCCGGTGCTTGCGTGGCCGTCTGGCCATGTGCCGGCGACACGATCAGCAAGCTCATCAAACTCGTGGAAATAAGCAGGTGACGCCTGCTGCAGCTCTCGCGACTCATTCTACTCTCCCTTCGGCCTGCACCAAGATTCGTCGCCCTCAAGTGATCACGGGCGATCGATTTGACGTCATGTATTCTGTTGCCGAATAGACTTGTCTGTCCAATTTGACAATAGTGCCTTACCAATTATCGGGATGGCGGGGATTATGCGCAGATGCCGCGTCACATATGCGCCTGCCATCGCGCATGCGCGGCATTGCCCAGCGAATGGGGGAGAAGGGGGAGATGATCGGTTTTGGGGATCAGGATATGCGACAGGCAAGGGCGCGCCGGCGCTGGCCAGTTTCTGAACGTGCTCGCTCGACCGCCTCGGTTTCTGTTACGTCCAAAAGATGCTCAATGGGTCCAGAAAAGAGAGTCATGTCATGCGCGTTGTCCGGTGATCGCCCTTCAGGCGCATCCGGAGCGGCGCCCGGATAAGTGTGTCCCTCCTCAAGTTCCCGCTTTCACGAGCGCGCCTGTTCCGAGCTCCCGTTCCTCGTCGGGCCTCGGCTGATAAGTCAGCCATGCCAATTTTGCGAATGTAACTGACATTGCAATTGTATTTGGTCAGGCCAATACCTCCCTCCGTGGAATAGGCCTGCATTGACGTGCGGGCTCCATGATGCCGCGTGTCACCGGCGGTGTTGGAGTGTCGGGCTTGGCCGGGCGTCCCAATCCCGATCAGCAAGGCGGACGCGCGGCTGAAAGACCGGCTTGAGGGCCAGCCATTCTTTCATACACCCTGGGGCCTCCGCCGCTTGTGAAATATCAGCGAAAATTTACGAATTCGAGAATTGTTGGCTCCGATTTGTGGATGAAGTCCGAACTGCGCCACGGCAAGAGGTCACTCCATCGAAAAGTAATGCTTTCAATCTTCTGCGCCTGGCTAACGGCATCGTCAGATCTCAAATACACGCACGTCTGGTCAGGCGGAGGGCAATCCGTCCGGAAAGCGATCGGGCACGAGGTTCAATTGGATACCATGTTCCAGCCAAGCCTTGGCACCGGCGAGTACGAAGGTGAAACCCTCGGTCGCATCCATCGCCGTTTGCGCGGCCTCTTCGACCGTACCCCGGAACCCCCGGTTGGCGATCTTGACCAAGCAACCGTCGGGCCGTTCTGTGAAAATCCACTCGATCGATGTCGGATAGCCGTATCCAGTCCACTTCACGAGAATGCGCCTGTTCGGTTCGACGGCCAGGACTTCGGCATCGACCGAAAAATCATACCATCGCCAAGTCCATTGGATGTGCTTGCCCGCCTCGATCCGGCCGCTGCCTTCCGAAAACCAGAAGCGCGAGGTGATGGCCGGATCGACGAAGGCTTCGAACACCTCCGCAATCGGCCTGCGGATCAACATTTCGGCACCGGCAATGAGGTCTGTCATGACCGATCAACCAAGCCCCGCAGCGATAGTTCCGGCAGACTTATGGATACGACTTCCCGATACGCGTGTGCCTCCGGATCCAGCTTCGCCCGATTCCCGCCGTTCAATGCGGCCGGTGCGGCGGCCGAAGGCAGTCGTTCGTTTCCGGCGATCACTGATCGAATATCGACAGATCAGCGGAGCTGGCAGATGTCGAGGACGTCCATGTCGTCATAGTCCTGGTTCTCGCCTGCCATGACCCAGATGAACGCGTAGGCGCTGGTTCCCGCGCCCATATGGATCGACCAGGGCGGAGAGATCACGGCTTCGCCATCCGCCATGACGATGTGGCGCGTGGCGTCGCCCTGACCCATGAAGTGCATCACCCGACCCTGCCCGGGGTCGTCGAGATCGAAATAGAAATAGATCTCGCTCCGGCGTTCGTGCACGTGCGGCGGCATCGTGTTCCACACGCTTCCCGGCTTGAGGATCGTGAGGCCCATCGCCAGTTGCGCGCTGTCGCACACGCCCGGGATGACGAGCTGGTGAATCGTCCGGTTGTTTGCCGTCTCCAGGCTGCCCCGCTCGAGCATCCTGGCGTCGGCGAGTGGCAGTTTGCGCGTATCGAAGGCGCGATGGGCCGGGGACGAGGCGAGATAGAAACGCGCGCCGTCGCCGGAGAAGCGGACGTCTTTCGCGCCCATCGTGACATACAGGCTGTCTTTCGCGCCGAGCCGGAATATCTCGCCATCGACGCTCACAATCCCCTCGGCGCGGCCGACATTGACGATACCGAGTTCGCGCCGCTCCAGAAACGGGTGGCCGGCAGCCGATGCAGGCTCCGATTGGTCCGGAAGCCGGACGCTCCCGCTCTCGACGAGCACGCCGCCGATCACCAGCCGGTCGGCATGCGTATAATTGAGCACGCACGCGTTCGGGCGGAACAAATTCCGGATGAGATAGCGATCGAGCAGTTCGTCATTGGAGGCGCACGCCATCATGTCCGGATGGGTGCCGTAATAGGTTCGATCGAACATGACTGCTCCGAAGAAAGGGCCGGATCGGCGGCGCCGCTCCGGGTCAAAAGGGCCGCGTGCAGTCGCCGGGGCGCGAAGTGCCGACGACCGCACGGGCAGGGGGGAGGGCTATTTCCCTTTCAGGAAGACTGGCGGCGTATAGGCGCCGTTCGTCGCGACGTCCCACACCTCGATGCGCGCCCATTTGCGGCCGCGGAGATCGACGCGCTTCTCGATCGTGCGGCTTCCGAAGGGGGCGCCGCCGGTCAGGTCGATGCGATCGCGATAGACCTTGCTGCCGTCGCCGCTGACGATCTCGGCGAACGCGGGCGGGAAGGTCCATTCGATCTTCGCGCGCACCACGCTGTTCCGGCCGAACGCGGCTTCTTCGCCGCTCTTCGCGCCCCCGATCGTGAATTCGGGGATCAGCACTTCGCCGGTTGTGGTGAAGAAGCGGCCCCCGCGCAGCGCATCGAGCACGCTCTGCCAGCCGTCGGAATAGCGCGGCAACGGCCCGTTGAGGCGAAGATAGTTGATGTTCATGTGGGCATAGAGCTCACTCTCGTCGGAGAGCTGGAACACGTCGACCTCGCCGGGAGCGAACTTGCGCTCGGATGGTTTTGCCGCCCAGTTGTTCATGTCGTCGAGCGTGTCGAGCACGCGCCAACCGAGGCGCGGCTGCGAATAGTCCACCGGCATGTTCTTCCAGGCGCCACCGAGAAAGCGGTCGCTCTTGAAGAAGGGCGTATCCTTGTGCTTGTCCGGGAAACCCAGCGATCCCTTGATCCGCGGATGCGCGGTCCACATCAGGCCGTTCTCGTCCTGCATCAGCTTCAGGACATCCTCCTGCGAGCCGACATGATAGATTTTGCCCAGCGTGGGGTCGTTTTCGACGAAAGGCTGCCCCTCCTTGCGGTCAAGCGTCCAATAGACGGGCTTGGAGAAAAAGCTGATCCAGTGCCCGCCGAGATGGACGTTGGGTTCCTCGCCCGGGAGCAGCAGCAGCTTGTCGTCCGACAGCCGCGCGGTCTCCGCGTGCATCGTCTTGAGCAAGGTCAGCCGGTCGCCGGCGCGATCGAGCGCCTCGCGCCCGAGGTGAAGCTCGGCGAGATGGAC
>CBJKNR010000238.1:0-6109 GCA_966417555.1 uncultured Sphingopyxis sp. | reverse complement strand
GACGATGATGAGAAGATCGAAATCAGAGCGATAGCCCTTGGCGGTGTGCGGCTCGTCGATCCAGCCGCCGCGCGCATAGCTGCCATAGAGGATGATCTTGTCGATCCGGCCCTTCTTCTTCCAGCTCATCGTCCCGAGCGCCAAGGCATCCTCGAATTCTTCGAAGATGATCGCCTTCACGCGTTCTAGCTCGCGCTGTTTGTTGGCCGGGAGATGATCGAGATCGTTGCGCATCGCTCGTTCCTTCTGTGGTCACATGCTCGCCCGATGGCAAGCGCGGTCAGGTCCAGATCGGCACCTCATGGCGCCTCGCGGATACGAAAATCCCAGACGGGGATACCGAACGCCCGCGCCTTGTCGACGAGATTGTCCTGGATGCCGGTGCCCGAGAAGACGATGAGCCCGGCGGGCATTGCGTCGATCAATCGTTCGTTGCGCTTGAAGGGCGCGGCTTTCTTGTCGCGGTTCCAGTCGGGGCGGAACGCGACCTGAGGGACCTTGCGGGCATCGGCCCAGCAGGCGGCGGCACGTTCGGCGCCGGTCGGGGTCGCGCCGTGGAGGAGGACCATGTCGGCATGGCGGGCATGCACGCGGTCGAGCGCCGACCAGATATGCTGATGATCGTTGCACGACGGACCGCCCGAAAAGGCGATGCGCGTGCCCGCGGGGATCAAGGCCTTGGCCTTCTCGCGGAGCCTCTTGTCCATGAAGTCGCGGCTGTCGATCATCGCCGCGGTCATGGTCTGGTGACGGATGCGCGACCCGGTGCGCGGAACCCAGGCTTTGCGGGCATGGATGCGATACTGCTCGGCGCCGCATTCGCGGAAAAATTCCATCGCGTCGCGGCGCTCGATCATCGAGATGCCTTCGACAATCGCGCGCTCGAGTTCGACCGAGCGGATTTCGCTACCGTCCTGGGCGCGCTGGAGGTCGCGCTGCGCCGCTTCGTTCCGGTCGAGTTCGCGCTCGACGCGGGTGCCCGCGCCATGGAAGAGATTGACGACGCCCCAGAGCAGGTCCTCGAGATCGGGTTCGATCCGCGTATCGACAAGACAGCCCGCGAGCGCATCGAAGATGTCGGCGACGGCACCGCTCGCGAGCCGGTCGTCGGGAAGCGGGCGGCCATCGGGTTCGTCCTCGAAGGGGCGATAGCCGTAGAGCTGGATTTCATCGAGAAGATGCGCGGTCGCGCCGGGTTCAAAGGACATATCGGGGTCGGGATGATCGGCATCATCGGTCATGGCGTTTTCTCCGGTAGCAGCCGCGCCTTTCGCGGCCTTCGTGGCGACGCCTCGCGGCACCCGGGACGGGTCCGCACCGCAAGGGGGCAAGACCCCGCGCGGCCGAAGCGCCAGCGGAGGATGGTGGGCGGGCGGCTATTTTGTGTCGCGATGCAAAGGGGCGCGAGCCCCGGCGGAAAATAGCCGCCCAGCAAGCCATTGCGGTCCCGCCCCCGCGTGCCGCAGTCGCCCTCTAGCGAAGGCTGAAGGCGCGGCCCCGGAAAGTATGACGCACGACGCCCCGATCCCCTCCCCTGGGCCTTCCCTTCCCGGCCGTTCAACCGACGAGAAAGCGCTCTGCGTCGCTCGCGCCGAGCAGCGAGCGGAGACGCGCGGCAAAACGCGCCCGACCGAGATCGCGAAGATCGTCGTTGAAGTCACCGCGCTCCGGCGCGATCGGCACGATCTCGATCGCGGCCGCGACCGCCCTTTCGGTCAGCGCCGCGAGCGCCGCCGTCCCGGCGGGATCGTCGTCGAAGGCGACATAAAGCCGGCGCAGCGGGTCCGGAAATTCGATGGCGGCGAGATGCGCAGCGGACAATCCCGCGATCATCGGCAGGTGCGGCAGAAATTCGCGAAGCGACAGGATGGTTTCGATGCCCTCCCCGGCCGCCATCACCGGCGCGGCGCGGCCAAAGCGGACGCCATGCCCGAGAAGATGACCCATCGCGCGGCGCGGGCTGGCGACAGGGGCCTTGCTGCCCGACGGCGTGAGCCAGGTGCGATGCACGCCAACTATAGCGCCCCGATCGTCGGTCACGGCGGCGATCATCGCCGGCCAGGCGGACCGGACATCGGGCGCATCGTCCCGCGAGGCGCGGTAATAGCAGCGCGGATGATAGCGCAGCGATTCCGCCGCGCCCGCGACACCGAGGCCGCGCGAAGCCAGATAGACCGCGACCGGCGTGTCCTCGATGGGTTTCGATGCCGCCCAGAGTCGCCGCGCCGCCGCGGGCGTTCCCTGCGGAGCCTTGCGAGCACGCGGCGACGCCGTATCCGGCAGCGGCATGGGCATGCTCAAGAAGCGCCGCGCCTCGGCGAGCTTGTCACGCATCGCGGCATGGCCGCAGCTCGCGGCGATGATGTCGAGGAGATCGCCATGCTCGCCGCTCGCGGCATCGGTCCATTTGCCGGCCCTGCCGCGTGCCTCGCCCGCGCCAGACAGGAGCACATAGAGGCTGCGTCCCGGCGTCCCTCGAATATCGCCGACGAGCCAGTAGCGGCCTTCGCGGCGGCCGTTCGGAAGATAGCGGCGGCAGACGGCCTCGGCATTGTCGGCAAGGCGGCTGACGATTTCGGAAATGCTGTCCATGGGGCTCTCCGGCGACGAGCGCGGGACGGCAGTCGCCTGGAACGACCAATCCTCGCAAACGGCGCCGACAGCCCCTGCCGGCAGAGCGGAGGATGGCACAGAGCGGCTGCCCGTTTCAATAAAAAGTGGCGGAGCGCGGGATGGACCGGGCGCCGCAGATGAAAGAAGGGTGGGACGGCTAATGCCGCCCCGCCCAAGCCTCATTCAGCGGCCACGGGCATCTCATCCCAGTCACCGTCGCCTTCCGCACCAGGCACTTCGGTCCCGGTCGCCGCCTCGTCCGTTTCGGGGTCGGCATCGGCGTCGCCCGCTTCCGCGTCCCCGCCGGCCATTTCCGGGGCGGGGGTGCGCATTGGCTCGGGGAGCCAGCCCGATTCCTCGAGCAGCTTTTCGGCTTCGCGCGCCATGTCCGGCTTTTTGAGATGGTCGATCATGCCGGCGAACTCGGGTCCGCGCGCTTCGGCGACATCGGCGAGGAGGCGCGCCTTGGTCACCCCGCGGAAATAGCCGTCGGCGGTGGGACGCCATCCGGCCGCGACGACGTCGAGGTTCACCGCGCGCGCGAGGACATGGCTGTGGACGATCCGGCGCTCGACGCCGTGCGCCGAGATGCGCCCGTTGGGATATTTGGGCAGGATCTCGGCCTGCGCATTGACACCGAGCGAGGCGCAATGCGCGAACAGCATCGCCTGCTCATTGGCATCGAGAGCAAGCAAGGCGTTCCAGAGGTCTACGTCTTCGGTCGGCAGCTTTTCGCGCCAGGCGGTGTGCCGCGCCTCGATCGACCGGGCCGGAGCGCAGTCGCGAAGCCCGGCGGGCTCGTTGGTGAAATAGACCGTCGACACCGAGAGCTCGAGACAGGTCTCGTGGCTGGTCCGGTAGAAGACCGACAGCACGAGCGCGTGCAGCACCGCGGCGAAGGCGGCCTGCGGGCTGGCAGCAAAGGCATCCTGCAGCGCAAGCGTCCGCCACGCCGTCAGGTCCGACACGATCCGCTCGGGAAGCGGCTTCAGCGTGTCTTCCTCCGCGTCCGAGCCCGAACCATCCGCCTCCTCGCCGCCGGCATCGGCGCCGTTTTCGCGATCGGGCTCATTGTCGTTGCCCGGCTCGTCGGCATCCGCGACCGCTTCCTCCTCGGCGACAGGCTCATCTTCGGCCCGCACGAAACCGCGGTCGACCCGGATCGTCCCATCATAGTCGATCGAGACGAAAGCGCCGGCGATCGCCACCTCGGCGTCGTCGAAGATCTGCGGCCGATCGGCGAGCGCACCGATTTCGGTCTCGATCGCCTCGAGGCGCGCATGGACCTCGTCGGGGACGTCGGGCTCGTCGGCCCATTTGTCCGACAGCGCGTCCGCCTCGGCTTCGAGTGCGGCGACCTGTGCCGCCTCCTCGTCGGTCATCGGCACCTCGCTGCTGTCCAGAGCGCGCAAACCACGCGTCGCGCCATAAGGAAAATCGACGAGCGCCTCGACCCACTTCCAGCCTTCGGCGCCGATGTGCTCGGCGATTCCCGCGAGCTTCTCGGCGACGAGCCGGTCGAGCAGCGCCGGGTCGGTCAGCCAGCCGCCATCGTCCGCCTCGAAGAGATCGCGCACGATACCGCCGCCTGCCGAAACATAGGCATCGACGGACACGAAGCGCACCCGCTTGTCGACCGCGCGCACGCTGTTCTCGGTCAGCTTGCTGCGGATGAAGGCCGGCGACTTGTTGAAGCTGTGCGCCAGCAGCTCCCAGGTCTGGACCTGCCGCTCATGATCGTCCGAGACCGTGAAGGCCATCAGCTGATCCAGGGTCATTTCATCCTCGGCGTAGAGGTCGTGCAGCGCCGGGGCGACCGAGGCGAGCTTGAGGCGCTGGCGCACGACCGCGGGCGTCGTCATGAAATACGCCGCGATCGCCTCGACTTCTGCGCCTTTGTCCACCATCGCCTGCATCGCGCGGAACTGGTCGAGCGGATGCAGCGCCTCGCGCACGGCGTTCTCGGCATAGCTGTCCTCTTCGGCGAGAATGCCGGACGCCTGCTGGACGATGCAAGGCACCCCAGCATCCTTCGCCAGCCGCTTCTGCTTCACGAGCAGTTCGAGGGCGCGATAGCGGCGGCCGCCCGCCGGGATTTCGAAGAAGCCGGTCTCCTCGCCGTCGTCGCCGCGCTGCGGGCGCACATTGAGGCTCTGCAGCAGAGTGCGGCGCGCGATATCGTCGGCCAGTTCGCCGATCGACACGCCCGCCTTCACGCGCCGGACATTCGCCTGGGAGAGGACCAGCCGGTCGAACGGGATGTCGCGCGACGGGCTGAGGGTGATTTTTCGTTTTGCACTGGCCATGGCCATTCTCCATGACGGGCCGCCCGGAGACACTCTCCCGGCTCAAAACCCGTCATGAAGCCCCGGCTTTCCTCTTCCTCGCCGGGTCCGCTAGCGGCGGACCCGACCAGTAAAGTGCCTCACAAGCGCGCCCCGAGAGGCGGCGCGCGGCGACGGCGAGGCGCTGCTCGCCCAGCACGATCGAGCCCGCGGCGCGGGCGGCCTCGGCGTAGACCGACAGCGGATGCTGTGCCTCGAACAGGAGGTCGCGCTCGATGCCGAGGCCGAACGGCAGCCGGACCGCCTCGAGTTCGGCGAGCGAAAAGCTGCCGAGTTCGGGACAGCCGAAGCCGAGATCGGCAAGGCCGAACATTATGCCGTCGGCGTCCAGCTCGGTGGCGAGCCAGGTCGCGGCACCGACCGGATTGAAAAGGCGGACCACGGGCCTCGGGTCGGGCTCGCGCAGTCCGCGCCGGACCGCGTCGATGCGGGCGTGGGCGTTGGCGGCGAGCCGGGCGGCGATGTCGGGCGTGAGCAGGTTCATGCCGCGATCCTTTCGCTGATCATGCAGTTCTCAACGCCGCCTGGAAGGAAGTACGGTGCGGCTGCGCACGCGGCGTCGCGAGGGGCCTGGGCATCGGGCCGAAAGGCGAGCAGATAGTCGGCAGCCTTGGACGCCGCGCTGGCGGCACGCAGGATTGCGCGATGATCCTCGCGGATGATCTCGAGCCAGGAGCCGATATAATCGGCGTGGCGCACGGACGGCACGATGCCGAGCGCGGCGCAGACGAACGCCCCCGCCATTTCGGCGATGAGTTCTTCATGACCATAAGGCTTCGAACCGAAGCCGCCGCTCTGATCGCGGTCCAAGCGGCTCGCATGGCCCGTCCAGTGACCGAGCTCGTGAAAGGCGGTCCGGTGCCAATCGACTGGCTCGTAAAAATCCTGCGGATACGGCACCGCGACGAAATCATGCCGCGGGCTGTAATAGGCCGATGCACCGCCGATGCGGACGTCGGCCCCGGTAGCCGCGATCAGCGCGGCGGCCTGCGGAAGGATCAAGCCTTCGGGCATGGGCGGCGCGGCGCCATGATATTTGTCGGGAAGTCCGTCGCACTGGTCGACCGAAAAGACGGTGAACTGCTTCAGGAAAGAAAAGCCGCCCTTGCGTTCGCCTGCCGGATCGCCTTGAGTTCCCGCCGACATCCCGC
>CBJKNR010000237.1:0-6125 GCA_966417555.1 uncultured Sphingopyxis sp. | reverse complement strand
GGAAGCCCGGCGCGAAGAAGCCGCCGCCGCGCCCCGCCCGGCCGCGCTGATGCACCCCAACAGCATCTTCAGGCCGAAACAGGACGATCTTGCCGAGCTGCTCGTGCGCGAAATCGGCTTTGCCGCGATCTTCGCAGACACCTCCGACGGGCCGCGCGTGGCGCATGCGCCGGTAGTGCTGAGTGACGACCGGTCGACGCTGCAATTTCATCTTGCGCGCGGCAATGCGCTGACGCGCCATCTCGACGGGGCGACCGCGCTCGCCGTCGTGCAGGGTCCCGACGCCTATGTCAGCGCGAGCTGGTATGCCGAAACCGATCAGGTGCCGACGTGGAATTATGTCGCTGTTGAGATGGAAGGTGTCGCGCGCAGGCTTGACGACAGCGAGTTGGTCGCGCAGCTCGATACCCTCTCGGCACAGCATGAAGCGCGCGCCGGCGCGAATCCGCCATGGACGCGCGCGAAGATGAATCCGGCGCTGTTCGGCAAGATGACCGGTGCGATTGTTGGCTTCGAAATGCGGATCGCCGCATGGCGCCCGACAGTCAAGCTGTCGCAGAACAAGTCCGCCGACGAGCGCGAACGCGTGATTGCTGGCGTCGAGGCGACCGGCCACGGCGCGCTCGCGCAGTTGATGCGCCACCTCGGCGGCGATAGGGAGGGTGCATGACCCAAGCCGACGACGCGCTCGCCAGAAAACGCTTTTTCGCGCTCGGCCTGATGCGCCTGATGGGCGCCGCCTTCGTGGCGATCGGCTTCATCCTGATCGGCGGCGGCTTCGCGCTCGCGGGGCAACCGGCCGACCGCTGGATCGGTGTCGCGATCGTGCTCGTCGGTGTGTTCGATTTCGCGGTCATGCCGCTGATCCTCGCGCGCCGCTGGCGGTCGCCCAAAGAGCTGTGAAGCGTTTCTGGAAAGAAGTTGCCGTTGCCCCGGAGGACGACGGCTGGGGTATCGCGCTCGACGGGCGTCCGGTGCGCACGCCGCAGCGCGCGCCGCTGGCGGTCGCGAGCCCGGCGCTTGCCGAAGCCATCGCGACCGAATGGCGCGATGTCGGCGAGACGATCGATCCCGCGGCGATGCCGATGACCGGGCTCACCAACGCCGCGATCGACCTCGCCGCGCCCGACCTCGCCGCCTTCGCAGCGCCCGTCGCCGCTTATGCGGAAAGCGACCTCTTCTGCTACCGCGATGCGCGCGACGCCGCGCTGCAGGCCGAACAGGCGGCAGCATGGAACCCGCTGCTCGCCTGGGCCGAAGAGCGGTACGGCGTCGAGTTCACGCTGACGCAGGGCGTGCTGCCGGTCGACCAGCCCGAAGCGACGGTTGCGATCCTGCAGGATGCGACATTCGCGCAGGACCAATGGCACATCACCGCGCTGACGCCGCTGGTGACGATCGGTGGCTCGCTCGTCGCAGGCCTCGCGCTGATCGAGGGCGCATATGACGCCGACGCCTTGTGGGAGGCGGTCAGCCTCGACGAGATCTATCAGGAACGCCGCTGGGGCGCCGACAACGAAGCGCGAAAGACGCGCGCCGCCAACAAGCGCCACTGGGACAATGCGGCGCGCTTTTTGGACCTGCTTGGCTGACCGTCACTCCCCGCCTTCGCGGGCGACGATCAGTCCGCGAAATTCGGTTTCCGCTTCTGCATATGCGCCATCACCGCCTCGATCTGGTTCGGCGTGCGGATGACCTTCACCTGCTCATCGCTCTCGGCCTGCAATATTTCGGCATCGCTCGCATGGCCGAGCATGTTGCAGAGGCGCTTGGCGCCGCGGATCGCGTGCGGATTCTTGTCGGCGATCACTTCGGCGAGTTCCATCGCCTTTGCCAGCGGGTCGTCGGACACGTGCGTCGCGAAGCCGAGCAGCTTCGCCTCCGACCCGGTGAACTCGCGGTTGGTGTAAATGAGCTCGCGCAGTACATCGTCGGCGACCTGCGTACGCCACAGCGCCATCCCCGCGACGTCGGGGACGAGGCCCCAGCGCATTTCCATGATCGCGATGCGCGTGTCGGGATGGACGATGCGAATATCCGCCGCCGCCATGATCTGGCTGCCCGCGCCAAAGGCGACGCCGTGCACCGCGGCGATCACGGGCACCGGCAGCTCGCGCCAGCCCCACGCTGCATATTGGGCGTTGTTCGCGATCCCCCTCGTCCGGTCGGCGAGGCCGCCGCCCGCGCTGCTGGCGCCCGGGTCGCGATCGTTGCCGAGGCTGGAAAGGTCGAGCCCCGCGCAAAAGGCGCGTCCCTCGCCCGACAAGACGACGACGCGCAGGCCCGCCGTCGCCTTCAACTGGTCGATCGCTTCGGCGAGCGCCTCCCACATCGCGGCGTCGAGCGCGTTCATCTTGTCGATGCGAATCAACCGAACGTCGGCAATCCCGCCATCGAGTATGGTGATCGAAATACGGTCTTTCACGGGAGAATCCTCTTCAGCGTTTGAGCGCGGCCTCGACGAGCGGGAGCTGGTCGTTACCGAAATACATATCGTCGCCGTCGACGAAGATCGTCGGCGACCCATAGCCGCCACGCGCAATGACTTCATCGGTATTCGCACGCAGCCGCGCCTTCACCGCCTCGCTGTCCGCCGCAGCGGCGAGCGCGGCGCCATCGAGCCCCTCGGCATCGGCAACCGCCGCCAGCACCGCGGGGTCGTCGAGATTTTCCTGCCGGCCGAAATAGCTCGCGAAGGTGCCGCGCGCGAAGCGGACGAGCGCCGCCTGATCATCCTCGAGCGCGCAGCAGAAGCGCATCGCCGCGATGCTTTTCGCCGGGTGCCATTGCGAAGGAAAATTCATCGGTACATCCGCGAGCCGCGCCCAATCCTTGAGAATCTTCCAGCTATGCCTGAGCCGCCGGTTGTCAGCCTGCTCGCGCGCCGCATAGACGGCGGGATTGACCGCATTGAACACCCCGCCGACGAGGATCGGCCGGTATATCGCCGTCGCCCCCGTCCGCTCGAGCACGCCCGGCAGATTATGGAACGCCAGGCAGGTCCACGGCGAGGAAAGGTCGAAGAAAAATTCGACGCGCGCAGCCATCGGATCAGACCTCCGCTTTCGCTTTCTCCCAATATTGGTCGCGAAGCAGGCGCTTGTAGAGCTTGCCCGTGTCGTGGCGCGGCAGCGCTTCCATGAAATCGATCCGGCGCGGGATCTTCACCCCTGACAGTTTCTCGCGCGCATAGGCGCATAATTCGTCCCGAAACGCGTCGGTCGCGTCGGCCATGTCGGCGGGCTGGATCACCGCGATCACCTCCTCGCCCATCTCGTCGTGCGGGCCGCCGACCACTGCGACGTCGGCGACCTTGGGGTGGGTGACCAGATGATTCTCGATTTCCTGCGGATAGATGTTCACCCCACCCGAGATGATCATGAAGCTCTTGCGATCGGTCAGATAGAGAAAGCCTTCCTCGTCGACCTTGCCGACATCGCCGAGGGTCGACCAGCCCTTCGAATTCCGGCTCGACGCGGTTTTCTCATTATCCCCATGATATTCGAAGACATTTTCGCTTTCGAAGAAAACCGTACCCTCCTCGTCGGGGCCCAGCTCGGTTTCGTTGTCCTCGCCCATGATATGGACGGTGCCGAGGATCGGGCGCCCGACGCTGCCCCTGTGCGTCAGCCAGTCGGCGCGGGAGATGAAGGTCATGCCGGTGCCCGCGGAGCCCGCAGAATATTCGAAGAGCACCGGGCCCCACCAGTCGATCATCGCCTGCTTGACAGGGACCGGGCACGGCGCCGCGGCGTGGATTGCGACCTTCAGCGACGATGTGTCGTAACGTGCGCGCACTTCGTCAGGAAGCTTGAGCATCCGCACGAAATGCGTCGGCACCCACTGGCTCGAATTCACGCGATATGTCTCGATATGCGCGAGCGCCGCCTCGGGATCGAACTTCTTCATCAGCACGACGGTGCCGCCGAGCCGGTGGATCGTCATCGACCAGCGCAGCGGCGCCGCATGATAGAGCGGCGCAGGCGAAAGATAGATGCTGTCGGAATTGATCTGGAACACCGCCGAGGCGAGCATGACTAAGCTGTTGGTCGCGTCGATCGCCGGATCCTCGGGCAATGGCACGCGCACGCCCTTCGGCCGCCCGGTAGTGCCCGATGAATAGAGCATGTCGACCCCGGCACGCTCGTCGGCGACCGGCGTCGCGGGCATCGCCGCGACGGCATCCTCCCAGCTTTCATAGCCTGGAATGTCGCCGCCCATCGCGAAACGCTTGATCCTGGTCGTGAGCTGCTGCGCCGCATCCGCGAGGCTCGCCGATGCGACGAGAATCTGCGCGCCCGAATTTTCGAGAATATAGTCGGTTTCGTCCTGCGTCAGCCGCGACGAAATGCAGACATAGCGGAGCCCCGCGCGCTGCGCGCCCCAGGTCAGGCCATAATAGTGCGGGGTGTTGTCGAGCATGAAAGCGACGACATCCTCATGCCCCAGCCCGTGCGACCGGAAGAGCTGCGCCGCACGGTTCGACGCCGCGTCGAGCTCGCCATAGCTGATCGCCTCTCCTGTCTCGGCGACGATGATCGCGGGCTTGTCGGGGTTGCTGCGGGCGTGGACTGAGGGGTGCATCGGGCATCATCTCCGGAATCGTTGGTTTCTTTATGTCGAAGATGAGTAGCAAGCTGAAACTTTTGGTCAAGCAAGCTGGGATCGGTGACAGGATCGTCAATCGGGACGCGAGCGGAGCGTGTAGCCGACGCCTTTCACCGTGCGCAGCATCGGCCAGTCGAACCCCCGGTCGACCTTGGCGCGCAGCCGCGACATATGCACCTCGACGCGGTTGGTGCCGGGATCGAAATTGATCCGCCAGACCGCGCGGAGCAGCGCATCGCGCGATACCGGGCTGTCGGGGACGCGAGCGAGATTTGCGAGAAGGTCGAATTCGCGGAGCGGCAGGCGGATCATCCGTCCTGCGCGCTCGACGCGCCGGTCGATCAGGTCGATGCAGAGTTCGCCCTCACCAAGTTGTCCGGCCGCGATGCGGCTGCGTCGGAGCAGGCTGGCGACCCGCGCGAGCACTTCGGGAAGATTGTCGGTCCAGCCGACCGCATCGTCGGCGCCGGCATCGAGGGCGACCAGCCGGTCTTCCAGCACGTCACGGTCGGACACGACAAGCAGCGGCCGCCGGCCGGCGATCGACGCGGCGAGCCGGACGAATTCGAACGGCTCCTGCCAGTCGAGGAAGGGGTTGAGGAGGAGCAGGTTGAAACAGCTGTCGCCCCAGGAGCGAAGATCGTTCGTGTGCGGCGGCAGGAACTGCACCGACAAGCCCGCGGCTTCGATGGCGCGGCCGAGCAGGGTAGCCCGTTCCGCGAGCGGATGATAGACGGCGACGAGCAACTTCCTGTCGCCTGCTCCTGCTATTGGCGATGATGCCATCCTGAGCCCCCGTGGCCGCCGCAACATTGTGTCGCGCCGCCGCCCCACCGGCATTGCACCGCCTTCCGTCTGTGCTAGTCCATAGCCATGACCAGTATCGAAATGCTTGACGGCGACTTCGCCACCCTGCCCGACCTCGTCCGTGCGTACGCCGCGGAACGCCCCGATGCCGTAGCGGCTGCCGATCCGTTTCGGCGCCTGAGCTGGTCCGAACTGGATCAATTGACCGACCGAATCGCAGCGCGGCTGCAACAGGACGGCTTTGCCAAAGGCGACCGCGCTGCGATCGCGGGGCTCAACAGCGTCGAGCAAATTGCGGTGATTTTGGGCACGCTGCGCGCCGGCGGGGTCGCGGGCCTTGTCACCAACAGCGCGACGGGCGAGCAGATGGCGGCAATGATCGCCGACACCGGCGCGCGCCACCTGTTCCTCGACAGCGCGGCGAAGGCGAGCCTCGACGGGCAGACGATCGCCGCGAGCGACCTGATCGCGATGGACGGAAGCGACGCGGGAACCCCGCTGGACGCCTGGCTGTCGCTCGCGGGCGCGAAGCCCGACAAGGCGTTCTTCGACGACATGCTGAAGCGCGTCGGGCTCGACGACCGCCGCTCGCACCGGCCCTCCGAGCTGTCCGGTGGCCAGCAGCAGCGCGTGGCGATCGCCCGCGCGCTCGTCAGCCGCCCGACCGTCGTCTTCGCCGACGAGCCCACGGGCAACCTCGACTCGAAAAA
>CBJKNR010000236.1:0-6141 GCA_966417555.1 uncultured Sphingopyxis sp. | reverse complement strand
CACAATCAAACTCGCGCAGCGTAACGCATGCATTTATGAACTGCCTATCAGCTATCACGGCCGCACCTACGCCGAAGGCAAGAAGATCGGATTGAAGGATGCAGTGCAGGCTTTCTTCATCATCCTGCGCTATGGCATTTCGCGCGAAGCACAGGATGCGTTCGCCCTTCAAAGCCAGCAGCGCACGGCCGCCGCACAGGCGGCGGGACGCTTCGATGCGGAGATTTTTCCAGTCACCGCGATGCGGACGGTCTACGATAAGGCCGGGGCTCCGACGGGCGAAGAAGAAGTGACGCTCGAGCGTGACGAATGCAATCGTCCGACCACGACGATCGAAAGCCTGGCAGGCCTGAAGCCCGTTCGCGAAGGCGGCTATGTCACCGCGGGGAATGCCAGTCAGTTCTCGGACGGCGCCAGTGTTTCGGTGGTCATGGATGCCGACGAGGCCTCGCGTCGCGGCTTGCCGATCCTCGGGCTTTACCGGGGCTTCGAAGCCGTAGGCTGCGAGCCCGACGAAATGGGCATCGGCCCCGTTCTTGCGGTGCCCAAATTACTCGGCCGGTTCGGCCTGACGGTCGACGACATCGACCTGTGGGAGTTGAACGAAGCATTCGCCAGTCAGGCGGTCTATTGCCAGCGAAAGCTCGGCATCGATCCCGAAAAGCTGAACGTCGACGGCGGCGCGATCTCCGTTGGTCACCCCTATGGCATGAGCGGCGCGCGCCTTGCCGGCCATCTCCTGATCGAGGGGCGTCGGCGGGGCTCACGCTATGGCGTTGTGACAATGTGCGTCGGCGGCGGACTCGGTGCAGCTGCGCTCTTCGAGATCGTCTGACCGACCAACCTCTTCAATCTGTTCAGAAAACGGACTTTCTTCATGGATCTCGACCTAGACGCGCAAGACCTCGAATTTCGGCAGGACGTCCGCACCTTTCTGGCGGCGAACCTGCCGGGCGACCTCCGTCGCAAGATGATCAACCGCGACCATCTGATCAAGGACGATATCGTGCGCTGGCAGCGCATCCTGAACGCGCGCGGCTGGGCAACCCCCAATTGGCCGGTCGAATATGGGGGGACGGGCTGGACGCCGGCCCAGCGGTATATTTTCCAGGAGGAGATGGCGTTGGCGCGCGCGCCCGAGACCCTGTCCTTCAACGTCAACATGATCGGGCATGTTCTCTGCCATTTCGGAACAGCCGAGCAGAAATCGCGATTTCTTGCGCCTACCGCCAATCTCGATATCTGGTGGTGCCAGGGTTTCTCGGAACCCGGGGCGGGCTCGGATCTGGCGTCATTGAAGTCGACCGCGACCCGCGAGGGTGACGAATGGGTGCTCGACGGCCAGAAAATCTGGACCACGCAGGCTCAATATGCCGACTGGATGTTCGGGCTGTTTCGTACCGACAACAGCGGGAAGAAGCAGCAGGGCATCAGCTTCCTGATCTTTCCGATGACGACGCCTGGTATCACGGTGCGACCGATCCGGACGCTCGACGGCGAAGCCGATCTGAACGAGGTCTTCTTTGATTCGGTCCGTATACCGGCTGCCAATATTGTCGGGGAGGTTGGCGGTGGTTGGGACGTCGCGAAGAATCTGCTCGGCAGCGAACGGAGCGGCATCGCGCGGGTCGGGTTGTCGAAGGAGCGTTTGCTGCAGCTTCGCAAGCTCGAACGGCAATTGACGGCAAATGGCGTGCTCACGCTCTTCGAGCAGCAGCGCCTGGCGGCCAAACTTGCCGAGGTCGAAGTCGATCTGCGGGCGCTCGAGCTGACCCAGTTGCGGGTGGTCTCCGCCGACGCGCATGGCGGCGGCGCGGCGAGCGCCGCATCGGTCCTCAAGGTTCGTGGTACCGAAATCCAGCAGCGGATGAGCGAGCTGATACTCGAGCTGGCAGGGCCGGCGGGGCTGGCGCGGCCTTCACCCGATAGGCGAAGCGCCGATCCGGAACTGGACGACGACTGGATCGGCTCGGCAGCGCCTTTCTACCTCAACATGCGCAAGCCGTCTATTTTCGGCGGCGCCAATGAAATTCAGAAGAATATCGTCGCCAAGACGATGCTGGGACTTTGAGCGATGTTTCTCGATTATACCGATGACCAGGCGATGTTGTCCGATACGGTACGAAGGTTCGTCTCGAACGCTTACGGCTTTGCCGCGCGCGAGACGATTCTCGCCTCGGGAGAGGGCTGGAGCCGTGCGATCTGGTCTTCCATGGCGGACCTCGGCCTCTTCGGCCTTGCCTTTTCAGAAGAGGATGGCGGCTTTGGCGGTGGCGGGGTCGAACGGCTGATCGTCATGGAGGAGATCGGGCGCGGCCTCATGCTCGAACCGTTTTTCTCAAGCATCATCCTTGCCGGCGGGGTCTTTCGTCACGGTGCCTCCGCGGTGCAGAAGCAGGCTCATCTTCCCGCGCTGATTGCGGGCGAGAGAATTTATACGCTCGCGCACAGCGAGCCCGGCGGCGTCCGCCACGGCTTCGACGCGGAAACCTCGGCGGTTGCGGGTCCCGACGGCTGGATACTCGATGGCCGCAAGGTAGCGGTTCTCCATGCCGCATCGGCCGATCATCTCGTCGTTTCGGCACGCACCGAATCCGGACTCTCCCTGTTTCTCGTCGCATCCGGCGCCGCGGGTGTCTCAATCGACGCCCGGATCGGCTATGACAATGTCCCCGTCGGCTCGGTTCGCCTCGATGGGGTGGCGGTCGGTCATGACGCCCTCGTTGGCGAACTCGGAAGGGCTGCGGAGATTCTCGATCCTCTGTTCGACGAAGCCAATGCGGCACTGGTCGCCGAGGCGGTGGGGGCCATGAACGAGGCATTCGATCTGACGGTCGAATATCTCAAGACGCGGCAACAGTTCGGCGTCAAGATCGGCAGCTTCCAGGCGCTTCAACACCGCGCGGCCGAGATGCTGATCGAACTCGAACTGGCGCGTTCAATGGCGGTTCTGGCCGCGATGTCGCTGGACCTCGATCCCGTGCAGCGGCGACGCAACATTTCCGCGGCGAAGATCCAAATCGCCAAGTCGGGTCGTCGGATCGCCCAGGAGGCGGTCCAGATGCATGGCGCGATTGGCGTGACGAGCGAATATAAGGTCGGGCATATACTCTGCAGGCTGCTCGCGATCGACGCGCTGCTCGGCGACAAGGACTATCACTTGGGGCGGATTGTCGAGAGCGGGGGCGTCTACGCCGAACTGACCGCCGATGCATGACTGGCGCCGCAAAACGCTGGCAGCGGGAGGGGCTCTCGCCAGCGGGTCCCCATATGGCTCGCAGAGCTCATCACAAACATGAAATGCCACGGGGTGACTGGACGTGTACGGAAGCCGCGACCAGAGAGGCGATGTCCCGTTCGGAGGTAACTGCCATGACTGACCGCCCGCTGTCCCGTATCAGGGTCGTCGACCTCACCCGCGTGCTCGCCGGGCCGCTTGCCGCTCAGAATCTGGGCGATATGGGCGCCGAGGTCATCAAGATCGAGCGCCCAAAGGTGGGAGATGACGCGAGGACATTCGGCGCTCCCTACCTCGTGGACGCCAACGGCAAGCCGTCAAATAACAACGCCTTCTTCCTCTCGGCCAACCGGAACAAGAAGTCGGTTACGCTCAATCTGGCGGACGCCGCGGGCCAGCAGGTGCTGCGCGAGCTCATCGCGACTGCCGATGTCTTCATGGAGAATTACAAGGTTGGCGACCTCGCGCGCTATGGCCTCGATTATGAAAGCCTGAAAGCGGACAATCCGCGCCTTATCTATTGTTCGATTACGGGCTATGGGCAGGACGGACCCTATGCGAGGCGGCCGGGCTATGACGCCATCTTTCAGGGTGAATGCGGCCTCATGGCCAGCACCGGTATTCCGGACGGTAAGCCGGGAGCCGGGCCGATGAAGGTCGGCCCGTCGATCTCGGATATTCTGACCTCCCTGACGGCGACCTCGGCGATTCTCGCCGCCCTCTACGAACGCGATGCCAACGGAGGGGGCGGTCAGCATATCGACATTTCGCTCCTCGACTCGTCGATTTCCGCCATGTCGCATTATGCTCAGATCTACCTTACTGGCCGCGAGGCGCCCCCGCGGCGCGGGACCCAGGGCAATGGCGGCATGCCGGCCTCGATGTTCCCGACAAGCGATCGTCCCATGATGATCACCGCCGGTAACCAGGTGCAATATGTGCGGCTCTGCGAGGCGATCGGACGCCCGGACCTGGTCACCGACCCGCGCTTCGTCGACAATCTGAGCCGCGTGCGGTTCCGGGACGAACTGACCGAGGAGTTCAATGCCATCTTCGAACAGAAGCCGCGCGCCTATTGGCTGGAACTGCTCGACCGGGCCGGAGTGCCGAGCGGTCCGATCAATTCGCTGGCGGAAACATTCGCCGACCCGCATGTGAAGCACCGCGGGATGGAGGTCGAAGCCGACCACGGGCTGGGACAGCGTATTTCGCTGATGCGCAACCCGATCCGCTATTCGGGAACCCCGCTCGATACCTATGCGGCGCCGCCGTTGCTGGGCCAGCACACCGATGCGGTGCTCATGGATATTCTCGGCTATGACAGCGAAAAGCTGGCCGAGCTGAAGCGCGCCGGAACCGTCTGACATGCCGATTGGCAGTCAGCGGTTGGAGGAGAGGATCAGATGAAGGATATGGGTGAAAGCTGTCCGTTTGACTTCAACTTTGATCCGGCCAGTTTCCAGGTTGGCGATACCGTGAGCTACCGTGTCAACGGAAGCCTCGAAGGCTTTCCATTCGTAGGGACGCTGGTCGAAGTCCATGATGACCATGTGATCATTGCCGATGATCCATCCAAAGCGTCGAGCCGACTTCGCGGCACGCGCGAGAGCCGACCCTTGGTGGATGAATCGGAAATCGGGTGAGGGGATCAGAACCGGTTGGGTACCCTTGAGCATCGGAGGAAGATCGCGAGCCGCGGTCGTAGAGCGGGCCCGACCCAATGCTATGATAATTGAATGTAGCGGCTCCGTCGCTCAGGCACCAATCGAACGAAGCGCCTTTTTGTCGATCTTGCCATTGGGCACGCGCGGCAGGCCGGAAACGAACTCGACGAATTTCGGGCATTTGTAGCGCGCGATCAGCGTTCGGCAATGTTCTATAGCCTGGTCCTCGGACATGACGGCTTCGGGAGCGAGAATGACGAAGGCCTTGACCGCTTCGCCCCATTTCTCGTCGGGAATCCCGATCACCGCTGCCTCGATGACATCGGGATGCGCGGAAAGCGCGTCCTCCACCTCGCGGCTATATATATTCTCGCCGCCGGAGATGATCATGTCCTTCTTGCGGTCAACGAGGAACAGGAAATTCTCCTCGTCGAGATAGCCGACATCGCCGGAATGGACCCAACCGTCGCGTAAGGTTTCGGTCGTGGCGACGCTGTTGTTCCAGTAGCCCGCGAACATGCCGTCCGACTGGAACACAACCTCGCCGGGAACGCCGGGCGGACAGTCTTCGCCGGCTTCGTCACAGATGCGCAATTTGATCTCGGGCGATGAGCGACCAACCGACCGCAGTCGCTGTGCGGCTTTGGGCCCGGCATCGGGATCGACTTCGAAGCGATACAGCCCCGACACCCTGCCTTCGGTCATGCCGTACTGGATCACGAATATCTTTCCCAGCCGGGCGATGGCGCGGCGCATCAGTTCGGGCGAGGCCGGCGCGCCGGCAACCATCCATGCCTGCATCGACGACAGGTCGTAATCGCCTGCCACGTCGAGCACGGCCTGAAGCATCGTGCCCACGGTCATCGTGCCGGTGACGCGCTCGGTCTGAATCTCGCGCAGCGCTGCCTCGGGCTGGAAACTGCGATGCAGGATCGTGCGACCGGCCTGATATTGCTGGCCAAGCCTCGGACCGTTCGCGCCGATATGAAATTGGGGGCTGTGGACCAGCCAGGTTCCGCCCTTGGGAAGCTCGGACTCAAGCGCGTTCATCCTTGTGGCGGCGACGACGTTCCGCTGCTTCAATATCGCACCCTTGGGGCGCCCAGTGGTTCCGCTGGTATAGAAGATATAGACGGGATCTTCGGGGCCCGACCGGATCGGCGGCTCGCCGGGGTCGCCGGCAGCAACGAAGGCTTCGAATGGCGATGCCCAGTCGGCTTGTTGCCGCTCCCCGATTTC
>CBJKNR010000235.1:0-6167 GCA_966417555.1 uncultured Sphingopyxis sp. | reverse complement strand
GACATGCTGGAGCAGGTCGCGGACCCGGATGCGCGGGCTGTCCTTCGTCGGATAGGTCCAGCCCTTCATTTCGGGCACATATTGCTCGGCGAGGTCGTCGAGGCGAAGCTTGCCGTCGTCGCGGAGTTTCAGTACGGCAAGCGCGGTGAACGCCTTGGTCATCGAGGCGATGCGGAACAGGCTGTCCGGGGTGACCGGGCGTTTGTCGGTCAGGTTCTGGACGCCGACGCCCCTTACATAGGCAAGCTTGCCGTCCCTGACGATGCCATAGACGAGGCCGGGGACATGCTGCTCGGCTTGGTATGCAGCAAAGAACGCATCGATTTCGGGGGCGAGCTGGTCGAGGTTTTTGGGGGTGGGTGCCTGCGCGATGGCGGGGCAGGTGCCCGCGAGCATGAGAGCGAGAACGAAACCCGGTTTCCAGCGCATGAAGGCCTCCGTGACAATTTTCTTCAGGCTAACTGCGGCGGAGACCACCGGCAACCAGCGATGAAAGGCAATCCTCCCCCCGAGGCCCTTCGACAAGCCCGGAATGGCGAAGGTCTGAAAGCGAGCGGTTGCTGCCGTTGATCTCCCCTCCCGCTTGCGGGAGGGGTCGGGGGAGGGCCTGTGACGGTGCGATAGCCCTCCCTGCTGCGGCTAGCCAGCAAGCTGGCAAGCCTCGCTCCCCTCCCGCAAGCGGGAGGGGAAGATCAGCGCAAAGCTCCAACGACAGCTCCCCCTCCACCAATCAGCCATCGCCGCGCGCATCGCGAGCCCGGCCGCCTGATTTGCCCCCTTGAAACGCGTCGCCTTGCCGCCGATGTAGGGCGTCGGAGGGGCCAGCCCGCCGGTCCTCGGCACGGCATCCCGGAAACATAAGGACGAAATTCCAATGATCGACCCGCTCGCAGCCCTTGTTCCCGTCGTCGTCGAACAGACGAGCCGCGGCGAACGCAGCTTCGACATCTTCTCCCGCCTGCTGCGCGAACGGATCGTCTTCGTCACCGGCGAGGTCGAGGACAATATGGCCTCGCTGATCGTCGCGCAGCTGTTGTTCCTCGAATCGGAGAATCCGAAGAAGGACATCTATATGTACATCAACTCGCCGGGCGGTGTCGTCACGGCGGGCATGGCGATCCACGACACGATGCAGTATATCCGCCCGCGCGTCGGCACGGTGTGCATCGGCCAGGCGGCGTCGATGGGCAGCTTCCTGCTCGCGGCCGGCGAGCCCGGCATGCGCGTCGCACTGACCAACGCCCGCGTGATGGTGCACCAGCCGTCGGGCGGCGCGCGCGGCATGGCGTCGGACATCGAAATCCAGGCCAAGGAAATCCTGCGCATCCGCAAGCGGATGAACGATCTCTATGTGAAATATACCGGCAAGTCGCTGAAAGAGATCGAAAAGGCGATGGACCGCGACACCTTCCTCGAAGCCGACGAGGCCAGGGAATTCGGCATCGTCGACCATGTCTACGACCGCCGCCCGGGCCTGCCCGGCGACGATGCGCCGAAGGAAGTGAGCGAGGGCCCGACGCCCTGATTCGGTAGCTTGCGGTGCCAGCCCGCGCCCCCTCCCAGCCTCCCATAGGATACCATGTCGGGAGGCCGGGAGGGGGAGCCGGCTGGCACCGCCTACCAACGAAAAGCTCCCGCTAACCGCGTTTGTTGACGTCCGCTTGGCACCCCGGTGTCAAGGCGGGACATTGAACCGATGTCACCCAATTGCCATATTGTAATTGGGTGGCCCGGGGCTAGGATAAGGACGGCAGAGCCCCTTTTGGGCCCGCCATAGGAAGTTTTATGACGAAATTGAGTGGCTCGGACAGCAAGAGCACCCTTTACTGCTCCTTCTGCGGCAAGTCGCAGCACGAAGTCCGCAAGCTGATTGCCGGGCCGACCGTCTTCATCTGCGACGAGTGCGTCGAGCTGTGCAACGACATCATCCGCGAAGAGATCAAGGGCGGGATCGCCGCGCGCAAGGACGGCGCGGTGCCGACGCCGCTCGAAATCTGCCAGCATCTCGATTCCTATGTGATCGGCCAGAATACCGCCAAGCGCGTGCTGTCGGTCGCCGTCCACAATCACTACAAGCGCCTCGCCAACTCGGGCCGCGGCGACGACGTCGAACTCGCGAAGTCGAACATCCTGCTCGTCGGTCCGACCGGCAGCGGCAAGACGCTCCTCGCGCAAACGCTCGCGCGTTTCCTCGACGTGCCCTTCACCATGGCCGACGCGACGACGCTGACCGAAGCGGGCTATGTCGGCGAGGATGTCGAGAATATCATCCTCAAGCTGCTCCAGGCCAGCGACTATAATGTCGAAAAGGCGCAGCGCGGCATCGTCTATATCGACGAGATCGACAAGATCAGCCGCAAGGCAGAAAATCCGTCGATCACCCGCGACGTGTCGGGCGAAGGCGTGCAGCAGGCGCTGCTCAAGCTGATGGAAGGCACGACCGCGAGCGTTCCGCCGCAGGGCGGACGCAAACATCCGCAGCAGGAATTCCTGCAGGTCGACACGACGAACATCCTGTTCATCGCGGGCGGCGCGTTCAGCGGGCTCGAAAAGATCATCGGCGACCGCCTTCAGGGCAAGTCGATCGGCTTCGGCGCGCATGTTGCCGGTCCCGACGAACGCCGCTCGGGTGAAGTGCTCAAGCAGGTCGAGCCCGAGGATCTTCTGAAATTCGGCCTCATCCCCGAATTCGTCGGCCGCCTGCCGGTGATCGCGACGCTCGAGGATCTCGATGTCGACGCACTGGTAAAGATTCTCGGCGAACCCAAGAATGCGCTGGTCAAGCAATACAAGAAATTGTTCGACCTCGAGGAGGTCGCCCTCACCTTCACCGACGACGCGCTCGTCGCGGTCGCGAAGAAGGCGATCGAACGCAAGACCGGCGCGCGCGGGCTGCGCTCGATCGTCGAGGCGATCCTGCTCGACACGATGTTCGATCTGCCCGACCTCACCGATGTGGTCGAGATCGTCGTCGACAAGGATGTCGTCGAGGGCCGCAAGGATCCGGTGCGCGTCTATGCCGACAAGGCGAAGGAAGCCGCAGGCGACGCCGCCTGATCCGAGTCGCACGCCGACGGGCGCGCGGAGTTTCATGTTGCATTGCAGCAACAGTTTCCGGAAAAAGCGCGACGCAGCCTGTGGATAATTCCGGGCTCGCGACGGAAATTCGCGGTTTTTCGCTCCCCGCCCGAACGGCGCGCGCTTCCCCGCTTGCACTGTCATAATTGCTGTCACAATCGTGCCACATGCGGGCTTCAGGGGCGCTCGCAGGTCAGGCGCGCCCCGTTTGTGCGCCTGCCGAATGCACCACCAAAGGGGACATCCTGAAATGAAATTCCGTCAAACGCTCGCCGCAAGCGTTGCGCTGATTCCGGTCGCGCTGCTTTCCACGCCGGCTTTCGCCCAGTCGACCGGCTCGCAGGACTTCGAAGACGAGATCGTCGTCAGCGGTTCGCGCGCGAACCAGGGCGTCAATGGCGTCGTCGCGCCCGACACAACCAAGGCGAAGGCCGTCCTGACGCAGGAATTCATCGAGCGTCAGTCGCCGGGCCAGACCGTCAACGACATCATCAACCAGCTTCCCGGCGTCAGCTTCCAGAACAACGACCCGTTCGGCTCGGCCGGCGGCAAGATGACGATCCGCGGCTTCGACAACACCCGCATCAACCAGACGTTCGACGGCATCCCGCTGAACGACTCGGGTAACTATGCGCTCTATTCGAACCAGCAGCTCGACCCCGAACTGATCGAACAGGTCAACGTCAATCTCGGCTCGACCGACGTCGACAGCCCGACCGCCGCCGCGTCGGGTTCGACCGTCAACTATCGCACGCGTACCCCGAGCGAAGAATTCGGCGCCAAGCTCGTCGGCTCGGCCGGCGACTTCAACTTCTTCCGCGTCTTCGGCATGATCGATACCGGCGTGCTGACCCCGTGGGGCACGCGCGCCTTCATCTCGGGCAGCTCCGCAACCAACGACACCGTGTTCAGCAACGTCGACCAGCCGACGTTCAAGGCGCACCGCGGCCGCATCAACAAGAAGCAGTTCAACGGCAAGATCTATCAGCCGATCGGTGAAGACGGCGATTTCGTTGCGCTCTCGGGCCACTATAACGAAAATCGCAACAACTTCTTCGGTTCGGTGCCGCTGCGCTACGACGCCGACCGCGTCGTCGGTTCGGGCTCGGGCAACCGCTTCCCGCTGACCCGCGACGAGCGCGACTATGGCGTTGCCCGCTGCCAGATCAACACCGCGGCGCGTCCCGGCGTCGCCGATGTCGCCAACAGCTGCGGATCGACCTTTGACGAGCGCATGAACCCGTCGAACACCGGAAACGTCCGCCTGAACTCGCGCTTCACGCTCGCCGAGGGTCTCGTCCTGACGGTTGATCCGAGCTTCCAGTACGTCAAGGCCAATGGCGGCGGCACCGCGGTCGCGCAGGAAGCGCGCCGCGACGTCGATCCGGGCGCGGCCGTTTCGTTGCAGACCGGTTATATCGGCGGCACCCCTTATTTTGGCCGCGACCTCAACGGCGACGGCGATCTGCTCGACACCATCCGTATCCTGACGCCGAGCCAGACGCAGACCAACCGTTACGGCCTGATCACCGGCCTTCGCTACGAAATGGGCGACCACACGTTCCGCGTCTTCTACAGCTATGATCGCGCTCGCCACCGTCAGACGGGCGAAACCAATTTCCTCGATCTCGATGGCCAGCCGACCGATCCGTTCCCCGTCAACGATCCGCTGAAGGACGTCGACGGCAATATCCTGCAGAAGCGCGACCGCAAGTCGATCGCCAGCCTCAACATGTTCGGCGGCGAATATCGCGGCGAATTCGGCCGCCTGACCGTTCAGGCGGGCGGTTCGTACAAGATGTTCAAGCGCGACCTCACCAACTATTGCGCCACGTCGAGCGTGACCGGTTTCGTCGAATGCTTCGGAACCAACGAGGCCGGTCTGGCCGCATGGCTCGCCGCCAACCCCACCGTCACGATCGCCCCGGGCGTCACGGCACCGGTGCAGGGTCCGCAGCAGCGCATCCGCAAGTATAACAAGTTCACGCCGAACGTCGGCCTGACCTTCGACGCGACCGACGACATCAGCATCTTCGCCAATTATTCGAAGGGTGTGCAGGTCCCGGGCACGGACAACCTCTACAACGCCTTCTATTTCCCGGCGGATACCGAATCGGCGAACCCGCGTCCGGAAACGACCGACAACTTCGACCTTGGCGTGCGCTACACGACCAGCCAGATCCAGGCACAGGTCGGCCTGTGGTACACGATCTTCAAGGATCGCCTCGCCTCGTCGTTCGACCCCGAAACCGAGCGTAACGTCTATCGCAACCTCGGCCGCGTCGACAAATATGGTATCGACGCCAGCGTCTCGGTCCGCCCGATCCCCGAATTCTCGGTCTATGCCTTCGGCTCGTACCTGAAATCGGACATCCAGGACGATGTGCAGCTCGGCACCTGCTCGGCCGCCAACGTCACCGACGGCTTCTACGGCTGTACCGCAGCCGGCCAGCCGGCGTTCGCGCTGACCTCGGGCAAGCGTGAATCGGGCGCTCCGGTCTACACTTTCGGCGGCCGCGTCCAGGGCAACCTCGGCCCGCTCGAACTGGGTGCGCAGGTCAAGCGTACCGGTGCACGCTACATCAACGACCAGAACACGCCGCTGTACCAGACGATCGGTGGCCGCACGGTTCAGGTCTATGGTGCCAAGGCCGAAGGCTATACGCTGGTCGATCTCGATGCGCGGCTGAAGATGGACTGGGCGGGTCTTGGCGACAAGGTCTACTTCCAGTTCAACGTCACCAACCTGTTCGACAAGCTCTATGTCGGCGGTTTCGACGGCCAGCTGGCGAACAACACGGTTCCGAACGTCAATATCGGTGCACCGCGGACCTTCATCGGTTCGATCGTCGTCGGCTTCTGAGCTACACGATCAAACTAATAAGTCGGGCGCGGGAGGCAACTCCCGCGCCCTTTTTCTTGTCTTGAGAATGACGGGTGAGCGTTCCCGACCGGGGCAGCAGGATCAGTCCGCGGCGATCCGGCGCGCGGTGTCCTGCACCAGCGCGATCATGTTGGGCACGCCCTGCGTGCGGTTCGACGACAGCTGGCGCGTGAGGTCGAACGGCGCCAGCGCCGCGGCGACGTCC
>CBJKNR010000234.1:0-6181 GCA_966417555.1 uncultured Sphingopyxis sp. | reverse complement strand
CGGCATCAACGCGCCGCTCTCCTTGCCGAACGGCAAGGAAAATGCGGTGGTCGGCCTCGAAGAGGAAGTGCCCTACATCAACTATTCGATGGGCAAGGGCGACTGGATCGTGAAAGCCGCGCATCATTACGGGGGCAAGGTGTCCGCCTCGGTCACGAGCGTCAAGCTCGCCTTGAGCGCGCAGAAGCAGGGTGCTGATGCGGTCGTCGCCACGGGCTATGAAGCGGCCGGCCATTCAGGCGATGTCGGCACCTTCGTTCTCATCCCGCGCCTCGCCGAGGTACTCGATATCCCCGTCATCGCGGCGGGCGGCTGCGCCACGGGTGGGCAGCTTGCCGCACTCATCGCCATGGGCGGCGCGGGCGTGTCGATGGGAACCCGGTTCGTCACCACCCAGGAAAGCCCCTGGCATCAGAATTTCAAGGATCTGGCCGTCGGATACGATATCCACGACACCGTGATTTCGGACAAGTTCGATGGCATACCGCTCAGAAAGCTGGCATCCGAGCGCGCGCTCCAGATCGTCAATTCGCGCCTCAATCCCTTTCGCTCCTTTCTCGATTCGTTCGAGGTCGCGCGCGAAGTCGATATCCCCTACCCCAAGCTCTTCTGGGACGTGATCCGCAAGGGACCGGCCGAGACGATCAAGATGATGCGAATGGCGCAAATGCTCGGCGAGCAGAAATATGGCTTCGCCGGAGACACAAGGCGGGCAGCAGTCGGCGGCGGACAATCGGTCGGGCTGGTACACGACCTGCCGACCATCGCCGAGGTGATGAAACAGATTGTCGCGGAGACACATGAGGCGCAGTCGCGGCTTGCCGGTGCCGTTGGCGGGGCCGTCGACGTAGATACGGCGCGGCGCAAATCGGCCGCCCCTGCTGCGTGACCATTACCCCGGCGCACGAGAGAAGCATGCGCGCGATCCTTTTCGACCGCCATGGCGGCCCGTCCGTCCTGCGTCTGGCGCGCCGACCCTTGCCGGTGGCGGGGCCGAACGAGGTTCTCGTTCGCGTTGCCGCGATCGGCGTCAACCCGGCAGACGCCAAATGGCGGGCGGGGCTTTTCGCTGACAGGTTGCCACTGCGGATGCCGCACATCCCGGGCTACGATGTGGCGGGGGTCGTCGAGAAGAGTGACATATCGGAGTTCCCGGAAGGCTTAAGGGTCGCGGGTATGCTGGATCCGCGGCGACACGGGGCCTATGCCGAGTGGGTAGCAGCGCCTGCCGCCGGTCTCGCGGCAATCCCCGATAGCATGGCGTTTGAAACGGCGGCGGCGATTCCCACGCCCGGCCTGACCGGCGCCGCGATGATCGAGAAGCGCCTGGATCTGCAGGCCGGCCAACGGGTCCTCGTCACCGGCGCTACCGGCGCAGTCGGCCGCTTCGCACTGGCCGCCGCGCTGGCACGGAACGGCCGGGTCATCGCCGCCGTCCGCCCCGAATATAGCGAACTGGCGCTGTCGCTCGGCGCCTGCGAAGTCATCTGCCTCGGTTCGCGACCTTATGACGGCGAACCCTTCGACCATGTCGCCGACACTATTGGCGGCCTGCAGACCGCCGCGCTTTGCCAAGCGCTGCGCCCCGGCGGCCGCATCGTGACGGTCGCGACCGATCCGATCCCGGCGAACAATCTATCCGCGCGCCCGGAGTTTTTCGGCGTAGAACCCGACGGCAAGCGGCTGCAGCGGCTCTTGCGGTCTATAGCTGACGACGAAATGTCCGCGCCCCCGGTCCGGACATTCGCACTCGAGGCAGCAAGCGATGCGCACAGCCTGCTCGAGTGCGGCGCTGGGGGCCAAAAGCTGGTGTTGCAGCTTTGAATTTCCGATCGCCGGACCGCGCCCTTCACATCCCTGATTTCTCCGATGGCGGATGGCTCGCGAGCCGCCTTCGGGCTAGCGTCTCGTTCGATATTCGATTTGACCGGTGCGGGATCGCGTAACCGAACGGCACCAAGGAGATTGCCACGTGACATTTGCCGGATTTGCCCTGCCTGATGAATTGGCGATGCTCTCGGATGCGATCGCCCGCTTCGTTGCGGAGGAAATACGTCCGGTCGAAGCCGCCCTGCCGCCCGAGGCCCAGCACATTCCCAAGGACAGGCTGCGGCCGCTACAGGAGAAGGCCCGGCAGGCGGGCTATTGGTGTTTTGACACGCCGGCCGAATATGGCGGCGGCGGTCTGTCGGCCTTCGCATTTGTCGTTCTGATGGAACAGGCCAGCAAGCATAAATTCTGTTTTCCGCAACCTGGCGGCGGAGCCTTCGGTCATCCACCCCCGATCGTGATGTACCAGGCCGCTCCCGCCTATATCGAACGCTATGTCAGACCGTCGATCGAGAATGGCTGGTACGGCTTTACCGGTATCGCCGAAGCGACGGGTGGAAGCGATCCGGCCAATGCGATCCGCACCTCCGCGGTTCGCGATGGCGACGAATGGGTCATCAACGGCACCAAGATGTGGATTACTCACGGTCAATATGCGAAATATGGCGTGGTCTACGCCCGGACCGAAAGCGGCATCAGCGCCTTCATCGTCGACACGGGCAATCCGGGGATCGACGTCGCCCGGATCCTCCCGGTCATGCGCGATCATTGGCCGACCGAAATCCACTTCACCGATTGCCGCGTTCCTGCGGACGCGCTGATCGGCGCGGAAGGAGCCGGTCTGTCGCTCGCGGGAAAATGGGTGTTGCGCGCCCGGCTACTTTACGCCGCGCGGGCCGTGGGCGTGGCCGAGGAAGCGCTGCGGATCGGGACCGAATGGGCGCGCGACCGGCAGATTTTCGGCGCACCGCTTGCCGCAAAGCAAGCCACGCAGTTCGCCATCGCGGACAGCCGCGCCGATATCGCGGCCGCACGCTGGCTCGTCTGGGACGCGGCGTGGAAATATGACCAGGGAGAGGACGCGCGAACGGCGGCCAATATCGCGAAACTGAAAGCGGTCACCGCCGCCTCGCAAACCGTCGACCGCATGATCCAGATCATGGGCGCAATGGGCTTGTCAAAGGAATTGCCGCTCGAAGCCTGGTATCGCGACCTGCGCGTCGCGCGCATATTGGAAGGATCGGACGAAGTGCTGCGTAATTTCATTGCGCGGGCTGAGATCGGCCCTGTCAAGAAGAGCTGAGCCGGTCGCGACGGGCCCGAAGTCAGGAGAGAACAGATGACGATCCGGTACGGCGTCAAGGCGGGGGTTGCCAGGCTGCAGATCGACCGCCCCGAGCGGCGCAACGCACTCGACGCGGCGATGCGCGTCGAGCTCGCGGATCAAGTCGAACGCGCCGCCGCGGATCCGGAGGTCCGCGCCGTCGTGCTCGCCGGTGTTCCGGGCCATTTCTGCTCGGGTGCCGATCTCGGGCAGTTCGCCGGCGAAACGCTTGCCTCCTCACGGCTCCGCATGCGGCGTGGCGGACTGAAAATCATCGATGGGCTGACCCGAATGGAAAAGCCGGTCATCGCGTCGGTCGACGGCCCCGCCGTCGGGCTGGGCTGGGCCCTCGCGCTGGCATGCGATCATGTCGTCGTGTCGACGCGCGCGCGCTTCGCGCTCACCTATGCCAAGGTCGGGTTGGTTCCCGATTGCGGCGCCGCGCATATGCTCGTCCGCAACATCGGCATGCTGCGCGCCAAGGAGCTGATCTTCAGCGGCCGGTTCGTAGATGCGTCCGAGGCGCTCGCCATGGGGCTAGCGACCGAAATCGTCGATGAAGACAAGGTCGAAAGCCATGTCGAAGCCGTCGCGCAGCGCTTTGCGGCGGGTCCGACCTTTGCCTACGGCATGAGCAAGCACATGCTCCATCAGGCGCTGTCGCCGTCGCTGGGCGATTTCTTCGATATCGAGGCGCTGGTCGCGCCGCAAATGCGCTTCACCGAGGATTATCGCGAGGGCACCACCGCCTTTCGCGAAAAACGGCCTCCGAACTTCAAGGGAAATTGAACATGGGTGTCAAGGTCGAACGTCGCGGGTCTGCCGCCATTGCCACGCTGGATTGGCCCGAACAGAAAAACGCCATGGGCCCCGATGAGTGCCGCGAACTGGCCGCCGCCCTCGCCACCATCGCCGACGACCCCGAGGTGATGGGTGTCGTCATCACGGGCAATGGCGCCTTTTGCGCCGGCGGCGATATCAAGGGGTCGAAAGCGCGCAGCGCCATGTCGGCGGACGAGCGCCGCACCATTGTCTATGGCGCCTACCAAGGCATGATCAGGTCTGTGCTCAACGTTCCGGTTCCGACCGTGGCGGCGGTGGACGGGGCGGCCGTCGGCATGGGCCTCGACATCGCGCTGGCCTGCGACAGCCGGTTTTTCGGCCCCCGGGGCTGGTGTATGCAGGGCTGGGGCCGTGTCGGCCTGATCCCGGGCACCGGAGGCGAATGGCTGCTGCGCCTGCGGCAGCCGAACCTGCTCTGGAAGCTCCTCGAAGACCAGGAGCGAATCTATGCGGAAGAAGCGGCCAGGCTGGGGCTGGCCGAGGTGGCAGGCGACGACGGTGCGCTGGCACGCGCACTGATGCGGATCGAGAAGCTGGCTCCGATGGGGAGGGGCGCGCTGGAAGGCTATGCCGCGCTGCACCGCGGTGACGTTCGCGCCGCGATCGATGCCCATCTCGAGGCGGCATGCGACCACCAGATCGCCTTGCTGATGAGCAAGCAATATGACGCCAAGGTCGACGCCGCGCTCGGCAAGGCGTAACGATCCCAACGGCAGACAAGGAGCAATTCATGTACCTCGATGCTGCAGGCGATCCCCTGATCGGTGCCCCCATGTCGGCGCTGCTGGGAGCCCAGGCCGCGCGCGATCCCGACCGCGTCGCGCTCGTGCTGCCCGACGAAACCCTCTCGCGCATCGATCTCGAACGGCGGACCAATCAATGCGCACGCCAGTTGGCCGCGCTCGGCATAGGCCGGAACGACAAGGTCCTGTTCGCGCTACCCAATGGCGCCCGATTCTATGAAGTGATCTTCGGTATCTGGAAGCTCGGCGCGACGCCTGTTCATGTATCGAACAAGCTGACGCCACGGGAGTTTTCGGAGGTGGCGGCGCTCGCGGAGCCGAAGCTGGTCATCGACGGAGATTTCGCCGGTCTCGACCGCAGCCTCGACGATTCCCCACTCCCCTATCTAGTGTCGGATAACTGGCGTATCGCGACGAGCGGCGGCAGCACGGGCCGGCCCAAGCTGATCGTCGATCCAACGCCCGCGCTGTGGAGCGCGCCGCGGCGTTCGACCCGGCGCCGGCCCGGCGCGACGATCGTCAATCCGGCGCCGCTGTACCATGCCGCGCCGTTCGGCTTGATGCTGAGCGCACTGTTTGCGGGATGCAAGATCGTCGAAATGGGCAGGTTCGATGCCGAGCGATATCTCGCGCTGGTCGAAGAGCATAAGGCGGACTGGGCCTATCTGGTCCCCACCATGATGGGACGGATCCTCAATTTGCCGCCGGAGATACGCGCGCAATATGACATTGGCTCGCTCGAGACGCTGCTGCACATGGCCGCCGCCTGCCCCGACTGGGTGAAGCGCGGCTGGATCGACTGGCTGGGCCCGGACGCAATCTGGGAAGTATATGGCGGAACCGAACGGCTCGGCTCGACGATCATCGGCGGCACCGAATGGCTGGCGCATCCGGGATCGGTCGGCCGGCCGCGCCCTGGCATGGACATGTGCATCTTCGACGATGACGGAAATGCGGTCGGCCCCGACGTCGTCGGCGAAATCTATTTCCGGCAGGCCGAGGGGCCGGCATCGACCTTTCAATATGTCGGCGCGGACGCCCGGCTGAACGGCGACTGGGCCTCCTTCGGCGACATGGGGTCCATCGATGCCGATGGCTTCCTGTATCTCGCCGATCGCCGGACGGACATGATCGTGAGCGGCGGGGTGAATGTCTTCCCGGCCGAGATCGAGGGCCAGATCGATGGGCTCGCCGGCGTCGTCGACAGCGTAGTCGTCGGCGTTCCTGACGATGACTTCGGCCATCTGCCGCACGCCTTCGTCCATCAGGACGCGCGCGGCGGCTGGACCGAGGCGACGATGCTGGCGGAATTGCGCGATCGCCTCGCGCCCTTCAAACGGCCACGCGGCATCAGCTTTACCGACGAGCCGATACGCGACGCCGCCGGCAAGGTGCGCCGCAGCGCGTGGCGCGACAAGGCCGAGGCGTCGCGGCGAGAGGA
>CBJKNR010000233.1:0-6193 GCA_966417555.1 uncultured Sphingopyxis sp. | reverse complement strand
GAGCCTACGCGTCAGTTGCCGATGCCTCTGCGCTACCTGTCCCCCCTTGCGAGCCCCTTTTTCAACAGCGCGGCGCAGGGGGCGTGGCCGACCTTGCAGGCTGCGACCGGTGCGCATGTGCAGGGCGGCGACTATCTGGGGCCGCAGGGGCTCGGCGAGGTTTCGGGGCGCTCGGGACCCGCGCGCGCGACACGCGCCGCGCGCGACCCGAAGCTCGCGCGCGAGCTGTGGCAGCGTTCGATCGAGCTGACGGGGATCGATCCCGGCCTTTGACGAAATTTTTTTGGCGGGTGAGTCCGGATCGCCACACCACCAGTGGTTGAGTCCGCGATTCGCCGATGACTCCATATCGTGTGTCAGACTCCTTTCGTTCTCATCGCGTTAACGATTGTGATACCCGGAATCCCTAGAGTCCTGCGCTTGACGGCGGACTCCGCCTGACTCATCAGGGCCTTCTTTCAGTCGAAGACAGGGGCGAAACATGGGTGTGATGGAACGGGTCAAGGCGCCGGCAGCGAAGCAGCGGACGCCGAAGGTCGACCCCGCGGATCTGCCGCTCGACAGCATCCTGCAGGGCGATTGCGTCGAGATGATGCGCTCGCTTCCCGCCGCGTCGGTCGACATGATCTTCGCCGATCCGCCGTACAACCTCCAGCTCGGCGGCGATCTGCTCCGCCCCGACGGCAGTCAGGTTGACGCGGTCGACGATGATTGGGACAAGTTCGACAGCCTCGCGACCTACGATCGCTTCACCCATGCCTGGCTCAAGGAAGCGAAGCGCATCCTGAAACCCAATGGCAGCATCTGGGTGATCGGCAGCTATCACAATATCTTCCGCGTCGGCACCGCGCTGCAGGACAATGGATACTGGATTCTCAACGACATCGTGTGGCGCAAGGCGAACCCGATGCCCAATTTCAAGGGCACGCGCTTCACCAATGCGCACGAGACCCTGATCTGGGCTTCGATGGGCGAAAAGTCGCGCTATACCTTCAACTATCGCGCGATGAAGACGCTCAACGACGAGCTTCAGATGCGCTCGGACTGGCTGATCCCGATCTGTGGCGGTCAGGAGCGGCTCAAGAAGGGCGGCACCAAGGTCCATCCGACGCAGAAGCCCGAGGCCTTGCTCTATCGTATCCTGCTCGCCTGCTCGAACCCCGGCGACGTGATCCTCGATCCCTTTTTCGGCACCGGTACGACGGGCGCGGTCGCAAAGCGCCTCGGCCGCCATTTCATCGGCATCGAACGCGAGGATGATTACATCGCTGCGGCGAACGAACGCATCGAAATGGCGTTGCCGCTCGACGAGAGCGCGGTGAAGACGATGATGGCGCCGAAGGCCGCGACGCGCGTCGCCTTCGGCACGCTGGTCGAATGCGGCATGATCGCGCCGGGGACGGTGCTGGCCGACACGAAGCGCCGCTGGAAGGCGAAGGTGCGCGTCGACGGCAGTCTCGAATGCGAGGGCCAGCCGGCGGGTTCGATCCACAAGGTCGGCGCGGGCGTGCAGGGCGCGCCGAGCTGCAACGGCTGGACCTTCTGGCATGTCGATACCGGCAAGGAACTGCGCGTGATCGATGCGGTGCGGCAGGACTGGCTGCTGGCAAACGAGGCGTAACATCTGGTCGTCATTGCGAGCGAAGCGAAGCAATCCAGGAGCGGTCTACACAGCTCTGGATTGCTTCGCTTCGCTCGCAATGACACGTAAAGAAGAGGCATGTTCGCTCCGCTGACCAAGCCCGACCTCGGCAAGACGTGGGAGGACGCGCGCGTCTATCTCCGCCCGACCTGCTTCGTCGATCGGCCACACGAACTGGACGAGGGCTGCCTGCGCATCGCCGATACGCTGGTCTGGTTCGCGGCGTGGCATGTCAGCCTGCGCGACAATGATATTGTCAGATCGGCAATCGTCCCCGTTTCCGAGCTCGATGGCTGGATCGCGGCAATGCCGGGCCCGCTCGCGGAAGCGGCAAGCGCGCAGCGCGCGGGCGTGACCCGGCCGCGCGGCAATTTGCAGCTTGGCGAGCGCATAATCCGGCTGAACGAGCCGCAGCTGATGGGCATTCTGAACGTCACACCCGACAGTTTTTCGGACGGCGGCAAGCATGTCGATGCGATCGCGGCGGCCGAAGCCGGCTTCGCAATGGGCGCGGCGGGCGCGGCGATCATCGACGTCGGCGGCGAATCGACGCGGCCCGGTGCGCCGCTCGTCTGGGAAGGCGACGAGATCCAGCGCATCGAGGGCGTCGTTGCGGCGTTGACGAAGGGCGGCGTCGCGGTGTCGATCGACACGCGCAAGGCCGCGGTGATGGAGGCGGCGCTCGCTGCGGGGGCGCACATCGTCAACGATATTTCGGCGCTGCGCTACGATGATCGTGCGATGGATGTGGTCGTGCGGGCGGGCTGCCCGGTGGTGCTGATGCACGCGCCGTCGGCGAAGAGCGACCCGCACGAGGGCGGGAATTACGCGCATGTCCTGTTCGACGTTTACGACATGCTTGCCGAGCGCGTCGCGGCGTGCATCGCCGCGGGGATCGACCGCGCGAAGATCATCGTCGATCCGGGGCTCGGTTTCGGCAAGGGAGTCGGCGACAATCTGATGCTGGTGGGCGGGCTTGCGCTGTTCCACACCCTCGGCTGCCCGATCCTGTTCGGCGCGAGCCGCAAGCGGATGATCGGTGCGCTCGATAACGAGGCGCCCGCCGATCAAAGGCTCGGCGGCACCGTCGCGCTGCACTATCAGGCGGCGGAGCAGGGCGCGCAGCTGCTGCGCGTCCACGACATCGCCGAAAACCGGCAGGCGCTTCGGGTGTGGCGCGGGCTGCGCGATGCCGCGCTGACCGTCTGACCCCTTTTATGTTTCATCCGAACGGGAAAAACGGGGCAATGGAGGTTCCATGAAAAAGACATTGATGGGCATCACCATTATGTGGGGCGCGTTGCTTCTGGCCGCCGGCCTTGCGCGAGCACAGGCGCCGGCCGGCGGCTCCGGCTGCCAGGCCGAACAGGCCGCGATGCGGGGGCTGGGTGCCCCGGATGCGGCGGTGCGCGAGGCCTTGCTGCCCCCGGGTGTTGAAGACGCCGATACCACTGTCGACGCATTGGCCGCGATGAGAGACACCTACAAGGACACGCTGTCCATTGCCCAGGCCACCGGTGCCAGGGAAGATGCCGCAACCTTCCGCCTGACGATTTGCGCGTACGATACGGAGATCGCCAGAAGGCAAGGGCTGAATGCCAAAGGAAGCGGCTCCTCCATGGCTTCGGCCGGGCCATTGCCCTCCGGTAAGCGCTGGGGGAATGCCTGTCTGAAAATCGACAAGCTGCAGCGTGCCCGTTTTCCGCAGGAGACTGGCAAGATCTTGGATGTGATCAACTTCATTCTTCGGAACGAATGTCCCGTCGACCAGCTCTATTATCTCAATTTTGGCGGACCCGAGAGCAGCTATGTCTCGTCCCAATTCACCAATCGCAAATTTCAGCAGGAAGCGATGGCTGCTCCGGACAGCGCCTTTCTCCCGGATCCTCCCCCGTCGGATTTCCGTCCTCTCCTTCGGCAGCCACCCGCCCACACGCCCTATCCCCAAGGATTTGTGCAGGTCGCGCGCGCGGGCAAAAGCTATCATATGGAAGTAGGGGCAGGCGAGGCCGACAGCATGTCCGCCTCCTATTGGAGCCCCAGGCAATATGTGCTCGCCGCCTGCGATGTAACCCGCGGCGGATATCTGGTGAAGATGTTCTTCAATCCGAACATGAACTACTTCGACTGTATTCCGAAGACAGATGGAGCTGTTCGGTAAGGGGAAGAGACGGCCGCAGCCGTCGATGCGTCAGGCCGCGGTGTCGATCCCGAGGTCGCTCAGCTTGCGATAGAGCGTCGAGCGGCCGATGCCGAGGCGGCGGGCGACTTCGCTCATCCGGCCGCGATAATGGCCGATCGCAAGGCGGATGACGTCGGCCTCGATCTCCTCGAGCGGACGGAGATTGCCGTCGGGCAGATAGAGGGTGACGCCGATCGCTTCGCCGTTGATCGCGACGTGGCTGTCATTGCTGACGCCGCCGCCGAGCGCGGCCTCGATCGCGCGGAAGTCGGCGCTGGTGAGGACGTCGGTCTTGCTCTCGACCGCGGCGCGGAACAGCACATCCTGCAGCTGGCGGACGTTGCCCGGCCAGGCATAGGCGGCGAGCAGGCGCAGCGCATCGTCGGTGACGCCGATCGGGCCCATGCCCGGCAGGCCGCCGATGCGCGCGAGCAGGTGGCGCGCGAGCGGGCCGACGTCGCCGCGGCGTTCGGAGAGCGAGGGCAGGGTGAATTGCGCGCTCGACAACGCGTAGAAAAGATCCTCGCGGAAATGGCCCGCCTCGATCAGCTTGTCGAGCGGGCTTGCGCTCGTCGAGATGATCCGCACGTCGACGCTCTGGCGGATCGAGCCGCCGATCATCTGGACTTCGCCCGAGTTCAGGAATTCGACGAGCTTCGCCTGCGTCTCGAGCGGAATGCATTCGACATGGTCGATGATGATGCTGCCGCCGTCGGCCTGCACGAGCCGGCCGACCTGCCGGTCGAACGCACCCGGAAAGGCGCCGCGCTCATGCCCGAAGAGTCCCGAGCCGATCAGCCCCGGCGACACCGCCGAGCAATCGACCATGACGAGCTGGCCGCGTGCGCGCGGGCTCGCGCTGTGGATCGCGCGGGCGAAGACTTCCTTGCCGGTGCCGGGCTTGCCGTTGATCATCACCGGCACGCGCGCGCGCGCGGCCTTGGCGGCGATCGCGAGCGCGCTGCGGAAATTGGGACTCGACCCGATGATTTCCTCAAAGGCGAGCGGAGCCCGCAGCTTTTCGGTGAGCGGACGGAGTTCGCCCTGCGGACCGCTGGTCGAGACGACGCGGTCGAGCGCTTCGAGCAGCCGGTCGGGCGCGATGGGTTTCTGGACGAAATCGCTCGCGCCGGCGCGCATCGCGTCGACCGCGACCTCGACCCCGTTGCGCATCGTGATGACCACGAGCGGCAGCGCGGGCCGCCAGCGGCGCAGTTCGGCGACGAACTCGGAAATATCCATGCCCGGCGCGCCCTGGTCGACGAGCACCGCGTCGAGCGCCATGCCTTCCTGCGTGCCGAGCTTGGCGAGCGCGGTGTCGGTGTCGGGCGCGACAACGCTGCGCCAGCCGCCGCGCGAGACAAGGGCGGCGAGGAAGCGCTGCTGGGCAGGCTCGCTGTCGACGATCATCACCATTCGCGTGTCGCGCGTGTTCGTCATCGTATCGAATCTGCCCCCTGAACCGACATTGCTATGGGTTTGTTCCGCTGAGGCGATCATAACTATCCGATAGGGGTAAAAGGGCGATTAAGGGCATTCGTCTTTTCCTGCTGCGGAGTCTAGGGCCACATGCTGTGCAAACCCGCACTTGAGCATCGCGGAACGCGTGGCTAAGACCGGCGCGATAACCGATTCTGGGCGCCGCGCTGTGCGTTGGTGCACAGGAAACGGCCGAAAAAGGGGAAAAGCGATGGCACAGCAGGAAATGAAAGCAGCCGAGGAAACCTACGCGGGTTTCATCAGCCTGTTCAAGATCGGCTCGATCATTACCGCGGTCGTCGTCATCGGCGTCGTCCTCCTCATCGCCTCCTGACCGCAGCATCATGCGCATCGCCGTCCTGAAGGAACTCGCCGAGGGCGAGACCCGCGTCGCCGCGACCCCCGAAACCGTGAAGAAATTCATCGGGCTGGGCGCGGAAGTTGCCGTTGAATCAGGGGCAGGCGACCATGCCTCGATCGCCGATGCCGATTATGGCGCCGCGGGCGCAAAGGTCGGCGGCCGCGCCGACACGCTGAAGGGCGCGAACATCATCCTCGGCGTTCAGGGTCCCGATCCGAAGAGCCTGTCGGGCTTTGCCGATGGCGCATGGCTGGCGGCGGGGCTCAACCCGTTCGGTGAGCGTTCGCGCGTCGATGATTATGCGAAGCTCGGGCTCGAGGCGCTGGCAATGGAATTCATGCCGCGCATCACGCGCGCGCAGTCGATGGACATTCTTTCCAGCCAGGCGAACCTTGCGGGCTACAAGGCGGTGCTGATCGCGGCGAACGCCTATGGCCGCGCCTTTCCGATGATGATGACCGCCGCAGGCACCGTCAGCGCCGCCAAGGCCTTCGTGATGGGCGTCGGCGTTGCCGGGCTGCAGGCGATC
>CBJKNR010000232.1:0-6206 GCA_966417555.1 uncultured Sphingopyxis sp. | reverse complement strand
CCTGCCGCTGCGCTGGCCAACGGGCGCAGTTGGCAGTTCCTGAAGGACAATCTGATCGGCCGGCACTGAGCCCGGGTCGGACTCGCGGCACCTGGGATTGCCTCGGCGCCGGTCTCACGCCGCAGCATGGGCCTGTTCGTCGGCCCCTCTCAATGGAGAATATCATGACCGATACCAACCGCCGGATGACGCTCGCCAACGGCGCTCCCGTCGCAGACAATCTCAACATCAAGACCGCGGGCCCGCGCGGCCCCGCGCTGCTCGACGATATCTGGCTGATCGAAAAGCTCGCGCATTTCGATCGCGAGGTCATCCCCGAACGGCGGATGCACGCCAAGGGCTGGGGCGCCTATGGTAGCTTCACCGTCACCCGCGACATAAGCCGATACACCAAGGCGAAGATTTTTTCCGAAATCGGCAAGAAGACCGACCTCTTCATGCGCTTCTCGACGGTCGCGGGCGAGCGCGGCGCCGCCGATGCCGAACGCGACATTCGCGGCTTTGCGATCAAATTCTATACCGAGGAGGGCAATTGGGACCTCGTCGGCAACAATACGCCGGTCTTCTTCTTTCGCGATCCATTGCGCTTCCCCGATCTCAATCACGCGATCAAGCGCGATCCGCGCACCGGGCTGCGCTCCGCCGACAGCAATTGGGATTTCTGGACCCTGCTGCCCGAAGCGCTGCACCAGGTCACGATCGTGATGTCCGACCGCGGCATCCCGAAAAGCCTGCGCCACATGCACGGTTTCGGCAGTCACACCTATTCGATGATCAATGCCGCGGGCGAGCGCGTGTGGGTCAAATTCCATTTCCGCACGCAGCAGGGGATCGAGAATCTGAGCGATGCGGACGCTGCCGCGCTGATTGCGGGCGACCGTGAAAGCCATGGCCGCGACCTGCTCGATGCGATCGACGGCGGCAATTTCCCCAAATGGACGCTCTTCATCCAGGTGATGACCGAGGAGCAGGCGCGTAGCCACAAGCACAACCCGTTCGATCTCACCAAAGTCTGGCCCAAAGGCGATTATCCGCTGATCGAGGTCGGCGAGATGGAACTCAATCGCTATCCCGACAATTTCTTCGCCGAGGTGGAGCAGGCGGCCTTTTCCCCTTCGAATATCGTGCCCGGCATTGGCTTCTCGCCCGACAGGATGCTGCAGGCGCGGCTCTTTTCCTATCCCGATGCCGCGCGCTACCGGCTCGGGGTCAATCACCATCATATCCCGGTGAATGCGCCGCGATGTCCCTATCACAGCTATCACCGCGACGGAGCAATGCGAACCGACGGCAATCTCGGGGGCGCCCCGAGCTATTGGCCGAACAGCAAGGGGGAATGGATGGGCGATGACCCCGCGCTGGCCGAACTGCCGCTGGCGCTGGAAGGCCCCGCCATGCATTGGGACCACCGGGTCGACGATGATCATTATGAGCAACCGGGTAATCTCTTCCGGCTGATGTCGCCCGCGCAGCAGCAGCTCCTCTTCGACAATACGGCGCGCGCGCTGGCCGATGCACGCGACGAGGTGAAACGGCGCCATATCGAAAATTGCACCCGCGCCGATCCGGCCTACGGGGCCGGCGTTGCAAAGGCGCTTGGCTTGTAAATTGCCGGGGGCGACCCGGGCAGGGCGGGGCGTTCATGCCGCCGCTGCTGCGGCAGTAGCCTCCGATCCGCTCCCGAAGACTGTCGCTGCGGCGACACCAACGAAGGCGTCCGCTTCGGAACCTCGACGCGACCTTCGGGCCAAGGGCGATTGCAAGCGACGGGAATCCCCGAAGCGCGCTTTGCCATGTCTCCGTGCAACCGGTCAGAGCTTTCCCGAGGGATGTTTTTCGTCCGGCGCTCGGGGCCGCGCCATTAAACTTGCGTATGATGGCTCCATTCGCGCCGATCTGGGATTTCCCGGCAAGGCAGCCAAGGCTGCAAACCGGAAAGGATATCTCGATGCTTCAATCTGGCTGCGCCGCGGAAATCAACGTTTCGGAGATTGGCAAGGCGCCCGCCGTCTACGACCCGATCGGCTCCGATGAGGCCAATCATCGGATCACGAACAATCTCCAGATGCTGGTCGCGCTGATGTCGATCGAGGCGCGGCGGATCACCGATCCCGACGCGCGCGCGGTGATCGACCTGATGATCAACCGGATCGGTGCGATCGCCAGCGTGCACCGGCAGCTTTACTGCACGCGCGATGGCGATGCGGTCGATCTCGGTGTTTATCTGTCCGACCTGGCGCAGGACCTCGACCTCTCGGGGAGCAGATTCGACGGGCCCCGGACGATTTCCGTCGAGCCCGCGCGGGTGATCGTGTCTGCCGACGAAGCGAGCGCCGTTGGCATGATCGTCTCCGAACTTGTAGGTAACGTGCGCAAATATGCCTATGAACCTGGCGCGCCGGCGCCGGTCCGGATCGTTTTGCGCGAGCGTCTGCCCGCGGGATATTCGCTGGAAGTTTCCGACAAGGGGCGCGGACTGTCGCGTGGCGCCCCGGCGGGCACCGGTTTCGGCACGCGCCTCATCGACATGATGGCGCGAAAACTGGGAGCCGAGCACGCATGGCACGACGCTGTTCCCGGAACGCGATTTACCTTGTCGACCCGACGAGCCTGACGAAACATGCCGTCGCCGTTGCGCTTCCCTCGTGGTCCGGCCGGCCTGTCGGGGCTTCGGCGCCCCACGCAGGGGCCGCTGCGGCCGGGCTGGATGCGCGAGGAGACCGAAAGCCTGCAGCTCTCCAAACGAATATACGGAATATCGGCGCTTGTTCTGGCGCTGGCGATCTTCGCGCTGGACGTTCTGACGCCGCTGCAGGGTGCCGTCGCGGTGCTCTATACGATCGTCGTCCTGCTCGTCTCGCGCGGCCATAACCGGACGCTGCTGATCGTGGCAGGCTTGTTGTCGGCGAGCCTGGCGTTCGGCGGCTACTACGTCAGCCATTGGAACGATCCACCGGGATCGGCTGCGATCAGGCTCGGCGTCAGCCTCGTCGCGATCGCGGTCACGACCATGCTGTGCGTGCGGCATCAGATGGCAAACGAAGAACGCCGACGGTCGGACGCGCGCTACCGGACGATTTTCAATGCCGCCGGACTGCCGATCTGGGAGAGCGACTGGTCGGATGCCCGCGCAGCGGTGCTTTCTGGAGAGCCTCTCGATCCCCCCCGTCTCGCGAGGATGCGCATGTCGACGGTCGTTCGCGACGCCAATGACGCGGCCGCGCGTCTCTTCGGCTTGCCCGACCGCACCGCGCTCGTCGGGAAAAGCCTGGTTGCCCATTATACGCCTGCTGCCGAAGCCACATTCGCGGCGATCGTGGCCGCGTTGGCACGGGGGGAGCCGGCGATCGAGGAGGAAACGCAGTTCCTGTCGTCGACAGGCGGGGTCGTCGACGTCGTCGTTCGTGTGACGCTGCCGGCAGGCGACAGCGGTTGGCGCCGCGTTCTCGTCATGGCGCTCGACGTGACGGAGCGGAACCGCGCGCAGACGCGGCTCGCGCAGTCGCAGGCCGAACTGACCCATGTTTCGCGCTTGACGACCCTGGGGCAGCTTGCAGCGTCGATCGCGCACGAGGTCAACCAGCCGCTTTCGGCGGTCGTGACCTATGCGAAGTCGGGCAAGCGGTGGCTCGCACGCGAGGCGCCCGGCGCCGCCGAGGTGTCCGATTGCCTCGACCAGATCGCGGCCAATGGCACCCGGGCAGCCGACGTCATCGCGCGAATCCGCGACATTGCCCGCAAGGCCGATCCCGAACGCGGCGTGATCCGGCTTGCGCCCCTGATCGACGAGACCGTGGCGCTTCTGCGGCGCGACCTGCAGACCCACGGCGTCGCGATCCGCGTGCATGTTCCGGAAGGATTGCCGCCGGTCGCGGGCGACCGCGTGCAAATCCAGCAGGTGCTGATGAATCTCATGCTGAATGCCGAGCAGGCGATGGCGGACACCCCTCTCGACCGGCGTGAACTGTGCGTCGACGCGTCGCAAGAGGGGGGCGAAATAATGATTGCAGTGCGCGATCGCGGGAGCGGGATCACGATCGATCCCGAGAGTCTTTTTGCGCCCTTTGTTACGACCAAATCGACCGGGCTCGGCATGGGTCTCTCCATCTGCCGCTCGATCATAGAACAACATGGCGGATCTCTTTCCGCGTTCAACAATGCAGACGAGGGTGCGACCTTCCGCTTTCGGCTGCCGGTCACAGCGGCAAGGGGGGCCGGGCATGGCGAATGACGCACTGGTCCATGTGATAGACGATGACGAGGGCATGCGCGGCGCCCTCGGCAGCCTGTTGCGCTCGGCGGGTTTCGGCGTGGCGCTCCATGCGTCCACCGATGCGTTCCGCGCGTTGGACGAGACCGATATTCCCTCCTGTCTCGTTCTCGATATTCGCCTGCGCGGGGAAGACGGGCTCGACTTTCAGGAATGGCTGATCGCGGAAGGCCGCGAGATGCCGGTCATCCTCATTACCGGCCATGGCGACATCCCGATGACGGTGCGCGGAATGCGGGCAGGCGCGATCGATTTTCTTCCCAAACCGTTCAGCGACGGGCCACTGCTCGACGCCGTTGCCAGGGGGATAGCGGCGAGCCGCGAACGGGTAGGGGCGGGCGCCGCCGCCGCGAAGCTCAGACGGAATTTCGCAAGGCTGAGCCCGCGCGAAGCCGAGGTGTTGAGCCTCGTCGCCGCGGGCTTGATGAACAAGCAGGTCGCGGGGCGCCTTGGCTTGTCCGAAATCACCGTCAAGATTCATCGCGGCAATGTGATGAAAAAGATGGAAGCCCGATCGCTTGCGGACCTTGTCTGCATGGCCGAGCAATTGGGCGTCCGCGACGAGCGCATCCACCGGTTTAATATGTGAGTATGATGGCGAAACCCGCAGCATCGGCTCAAAAGGAAATCGCCGCATCGTCCCCACCTGATTTCGCGGGAGTAACAGTTCGTGTCCGCTTTTCCCGCCATTGCGCTTGTCGACGATGATCCCGACGTCCTCGGCAGTCTCGACAGCCTGCTCCGTTCGGCGATGATGACCCCGCATCCGTTCACCAGCGCCGAAGCGATGCTGGGGGCAGGCATCGAAGGCGAGCTGGCATGCGTCGTCACCGACTTGCATATGCCCGGGATGACGGGGCTCGAACTGCAGGCTGAAATCGGCCGCCGCGGCTGGAATCTGCCGTTGATCCTCGTGACGGCTTATCCCACCGACGTGGTTCGCGAACAGGCGGAAAAGGCGGGGGCAGTGGCCTTTCTGACCAAGCCGGTCGATGCGGATGGCCTGCTCGAAGCCATCCAAAAGGCGGTGTCCTAATCAATCACGTCGGCCGCCAATCGCGACGATCGGTCGCTTTGCGCTCACATCTCGAGGTTCGGAGTGGGTCACCGGCCCGCGAGCCAGACGGCGAGATTGCGAACATAGCGCCGGATCGACCGCTGGGCCTCGGGCGACCCGGCCAGCGAATGGCCGGGTTTCTCGGTAACGAAGGTCGGGCACCCCATCGCCGGGTCCCAATTATAGTCGGCGAAATGGTGAAAGGTGGATTCGGCAAGAGCGGGCCCACCGTTCCCGGAGGGCTCGAACGCGACCGCCAGATTGAAGCGCTTGCCGCTCACCTTGCTCACGCCCGTGGCAATAACGCGCGCCGACGTATCGCCCTCGGGAACCCCGACGGCCCCCTCATGCGGATGCGCGGGCAGATAGCGGATCAGGCCATCTGCCGCCTCCGGGTCGCTCAGCAGGATATGCGGCGGTCCGGATATCGCGATCGTCTGAAAATCGCCATTTGCGCCCGAATGATAGTTCGGCCAGAGAATATGGTCCGTCTCCACGTCGTCCGGCACATGCCGCGCCGGATCGGGCTCCGGGCGTTTGCTGTGAAAATAATGGGCGTTGCCGACGCCGCCCAGGGTGCATACCGAACTGCCGAGGTCCATATGGTCGCGCGTGACGAGCAGGCCGCCGCCCCTTTTACGGAACCGGCCGATCGCCGCACAATCTTCAGCAGTCAGCCCGTCGCCCGTATCGACCGCAAAAAGCCAGAGCTCGTCGAAGTCCGACCGGTCGATGGTCGAAAGGACCGGATCGGGAGCGCCAGGCATGGCGCGGTCGCGCGCGGTCACTGTGCATAGTGGCCGGCCATCATCGTCCTTGAGGCCTGCTAGATGGGCGCGGAGCAGCGAAAAGCGCCCGATATGCCAATCGTCCTCGATC
>CBJKNR010000231.1:0-6227 GCA_966417555.1 uncultured Sphingopyxis sp. | reverse complement strand
AGACGTCCATAGCCTTGCTCTATCATCGCCTTGTAGGCGGGCTGGCACACATGGAACGCGCCTTTTGCATGAACGGCGAAGACGGCTTCGATATCCTCTTCAGTCAGATCGCCGAACGCCCGGTTTCGTTGATTGCCGGCGTTGCTGATCACGATGTCCACCCGCCCGAACCGCTCGAGCGCGGTATCCACGATCGATCGTCCGCCCGATGCGGTGGCAACGCTGTCATAGCTGGCGATCGCGCGCGCACCCAGCGCTTGGAGCTCGGCAACGATCGCGTCGGCAGACTGGCGCGCGCCGCCGGAGCCGGTCGCATCCCCCCCGAGATCGTTCGCGACGATCGCCGCGCCGCGCCGCGCGAGTTCCCGGCAGAATGCCGATCCGAGAGCGCCGCCCGCTCCGGTGACGACCGCGACCTGACCGGAAAAGTCGATGGGTGCTTGTGGGTTGGAACCGCTCAAGGCGCTTCACGCTGACAGGCTCTTGGCGCGTCCTTCCAGCCGGTATCGGCGGGCGCGTGCCGGTCACCGCTGCGCGCGCAACTTTTCACAGCAACCCCTTTTCCTCGGCAGTCTGAAGGTCCTCCGGGTCGGCTCCTGCCTCGCGCATGGCCTCGACCACCGCGGTTGTGCCCGACGCCACCGAGGGGAAGCCGAGATAGGGCGACAGCTGAATCAGGAGGCCCTCAAGCTCACTGGCGGTCAGGCCGTTGGCGAGACCGATCTTCACGTGATTTTTCGCTTCGAGAGGCTGCCGCGACGCGATCAGCGCGGCGATGGTCACAAGGCTCTTCTCCTTGCGGGTCAGCCCTTCATGTTGCCAGACGTCATGGAACGCCCAACTCGCCGCCATTCGCGTAATGAGCGAGCCGAATCGGTCGGATTCCGCTGCGCTTCTGAACGCGGTGCCGAATTTTTCTCCCATCACCGAGGTGATGAAGTCGACCCCCGATTTCTGCTTGTCGTTGAGCTCCGGCATTTTCGGCCTCCGTCTGGTAAAGGATGTTGGACGGACGCTATCGCCAGCGCTGCGGGAGGGTCAAGAAAGCCGGATGCGCAATCCGCGGTTCGCCCGATTCTATCGCAAATGTGAACTCTCGGCTGCGCCATTGACTGGCGCGTCCTCGTCGATCGATGCTCTGTCACATTTCGGGTCTCGGGCCGCCGAGCGAGGAAGGCAGGACAGGAGGCGGATGTGACAAAGAGGTTGCAGGGCAAGGTAGCGGTCGTGACCGGCGCAGGTCGAAACATCGGGCGTGCGGAGGCACTTTTGCTGGCGCGCGAGGGCGCGCGCGTCGTCGTCAACGATTTCGGTGGTGGCCCGAACGGCGACGAGCCGGGTGATGTGGGTCTGGCGGAACGGGTTGCCCAAGAGATCAGGTCGGGTGGCGGCGAGGCGGTGGCCGAAACATCAAGTGTCGCGAGCATGGAGGGCGCCGCCGCCATCGTCCAGAAGGCCGTCGACACCTGGGGCCGCATCGATATCCTGATCAACAATGCAGGAATCGTGCGGGCGGGTCCGATCGAGGAACTGGAAGAAAAGGATTTCGACCTGGTGGTCGGGGTCAGTCTCAAGGGCAGCTTTGCCACGGTAAAGGCTGCGGTGCCGCACTTTATCCGTCAGAAGGGCGGCGTAATCATCAACACGGGCTCGACATCAGGGTTCGGGCATTATGGGATGAGCAATTATTCCGCCGCCAAGGAGGGCGTGTGCGGGTTCACGCGCTCCGTCGCACGGGATCTCGGTCAATATGGGGTGCGCTGCAACAGCATCCGGCCGGTCTCGGCACAGACCGGCACGCGCACGGCAGGCGTGATCGAGACGCTCGAGCGCTCGTCGGAGCTTGGGCAGACCTTCAATTTCAACCGGCCGCTCGCGTTGCGCCGGATTATGCCGCTCGCCGAGCCTGTCGCAGCGCTCGCGGTTTGGCTGTGTACCGATATCGCCCGCCATGTTTCTGGGCGCGACTTTTTTGTTCAAGGCGATGAAGTCGGCCTGTTTCCGGAAGTCGAGCTCTCGCGGTCGGTCTTCCAGGAGGGGGGAATCACTCTCGAGGGTCTCGAGGACCGGGGAGTGGTCGAGTATCTGCTTGGCGACATAAAAAACCGCTTCGTGTGCAGTCGCTGAGGTGCCCGTGGTTCTTTCCGGGGAAGAGACATCCTGGTTCCGCCCCATTGCGGAGGTAGCGGCGTGACCGGGACGGGCCATGCTCCGGCCAGTTCTGCGGGCCTGGCCCTCCCTGGGGAGGGACAGTCATATATCGGTCCTCAACCCGCTCCGCTGCATCCCGACGCGGTTACGCGCGCGTGGATGGCATCGTTCATGGCCGGCAACGGTTACCCCGGACTCGCCGATGTCGCCCTGTGCGAGCCGCTTGAGGGGACGGCGACGAAGCTCCGCCTCGCACTGAGCTGGAAGCCCGGCTTCGCCGGCCCCGGGCGCGTGATGATGAAGGGCGGCTTTTCAGAGCATCGCGAGCGGATGGCGTATCTCTATGCGCATGAAGCCCGTTTCTTTCGCGAGGTCGCTCCCGGTCTCGATGTAACGGTACCGACGTGCTTCGGGACGGCGGAGGATCCGGGGACGGGGCAATATCTGGTGGTCATGGAGGACCTCGATCTCGTCGGAGCCCGTTTTTGCCGAGTGGAGCAGCCTTTCGACCTGGAAACGGCGAAGGCGTTCCTCGACATGCTTGCACGGCTGCATGCGGCCTACTGGGATTCGGACGTATTTCAGCCAGCTGGGCCCTTCCAGAGTCTCAACCACTGGGAAGCGCTGCCATCCGGCGCTCGCGGAAATTACCAGCGCGGCCAACTCGAAGAAACAAGGTTCAGGCAATATCTTGACTTGCCGCGCGGACGGGCCCTGCCGCAGATTTTCCATGATCATCGACGCATGACACTGGCGCTGGAGCGCGTGACGGAATTCGGTCGTGCGAGACCCTGGAGTCTTGTCCATGGCGACTTCCATATCGGCAACCTCTATCAGACGGCGGACGGTCGCCCGGGCGCGCTCGACTGGCAAACCTGGTCGCGAGGACATTGGGCCCATGATGTGACCTACTTCCTCGTCTCGGCGCTGGATATGCTGGACCGGCGGAGGTGGGTTGACGACTTGATGGGCTTTTATCTCCAGAGCCTCGCGGCTCATGGTGTTGCCAGACCTCCTTCCCGTGCCGAAGCGATGGAGGCATTTCGCATTCATCTGGTTTACGGACTGTTTTTCTGGCTCGTCAATCCGGTCGCCTTCCAGTCCGAGGCGAATAACGCCTCGGTCGCGCCCCGTTTTGCGCTCGCCGCTGTCGATCATGGTCTTTTCGATGACCTTTGACATCGCCCAACGCTTAATTTCGCAGGTCCGCGCGTCCGACCAGAATTTCTGTGGCGACCGATGGCCGCGAGATGGGGCCTCGGCCTGGATTCTGCGCGCCCCGGAAAGTTGAGGAGAAGTTGAGATGAGAATTCTGAACGGCAAGGTCGCCGTGGTGACAGGCGGAGCGACAGGCATCGGCAAGGCGATGGCGCTGGCGCTTGCCGGCGAAGGCATGGCGGTGGCGATCGCCTCGACCAACTTTGAACGGCTCGAAGCAGCCGCGACGGAAATCCGCGCGGCGGGAGGCGCGGTGGCCACCTATGTCTGTGATGTTACCGACCGGGGGGCCGTGCGGAACCTGGCGGCCAGCGTCACGCGGGACCTCGGCGCACCGGATCTCGTCTGCGCCAATGCCGGTGTCACGACGTTCGGCCCCTTCCTCGACCATGCCGATGCGGACTGGGACTGGGTTATCGACGTAGTTCTTCGCGGGGTGACCAATTGCGTGCAGGCTTTCTATCCGCTGTTGGCCGAAAAGCGGGCGGGCCACCTCATGATCACCGGTTCGCAGACCGCCTATTGTCCTGACTGGGTACTGCAGCACGGCCCCTATGTCGCGGCCAAGGGCGCTGTCCACGCGCTAGCCCTGGCGCTGCGTGCCGAAGCCGCAGAGCTGGGGGTGGAGGTCTCACTGCTTGTGCCAGCGGCGACACGGACCGATGTTAGTCTCAGCGCCCGCAGCCGTCCAGGCCGATATGGCTCTGGACTGGTGGGGCAGGTCAGAATGCGCGAGGATGCTCCCAAAATGCTGGACCAGTATCCCATGTTCATCGAGGCCGAAGAAGCGGCCAGACGGGCAATTCACGGCGTCAAGACCAATGCGGCGATCACAGTTACCCATCCGGGCATGAAGCCGCTCGTTGACGATTATCTTGAACGCATCGCAGCCGCCTACGACCTCGCGGCAAATTATGATCCATTGCCTTGACGCGTATCGATGACGGCGGGCTACCGAAAGGAGGTGCGATGAATATCGAAGGCGATCTCTATCAAATCGGCGTCGTGGTGCGCGATATCGAGGTCGGGATGGCAACATATGGTCGCCTGTTCGGCGTCGGACCTTTCTGGCGCCTCGACACCGATTATGAAGGGCGGTTCCGTGACTGGCGGGGCCGGTTTGCCAACCGTAACGCGTTCGCGCGCTGGGGGTCGCTCTATCTGGAAATGGTCGAGCCGGTGATCGGCGAAGGCAATGCCAAGGAATGGCTGGCGACACGCGGTGAGGGCATCTTCCATCTCGGCTTTGCCGTCGACGATCTCTCGCAGCGGCCCGGCGGCGTCGAATGCGTTTTCGAGGCCTGGGGAGCTCGCCTGCCTGACGGCAATGCGGCGGTCATCCATCTCGATACGGTGGACGAGCTTGGTTATTATGTCGAGTTGTCCGCTCGCTCGCTCGTCAAGCGCGTGAATGCAACCATCGACGAAAAGCTCGCAGGCCTTTGAATCTTGGGCGGGGGGCGGTCTGTTCGATGGATCACGGGCGCGAGCGCTTCTGGCGGCGCCATTGCGAGGCCGTCATGCCCGCTCGCCGCAGAAACATCGCCCGGAACAGGCGGCTGTCGCTATACCCCACAATCTCGGCAATGCGTTCGATGCTGTGGTCCGACTTGTCGAGCAGGCGAATGGCAGCATTGAAGCGCAATTGCTGTACATAGGAGCTCGGTGACAGGCCGAGCGTTTCGCGAAACCGCCGGTTGAGCGTCGCTGCGCTCGTCGAGAGGGTCGTCGCAAGTTGAGCGAGGTCGACCGGCTCGGCGAAGCGCTGCTCGATCCACAATTGGGCTCGCAACACGAGCCGGTCTTCAGACAGCTCTATCTCGTCGTCGTCGATTGCGGTGACCGACGACAGCCACCGGGCAATAGCGGGAGAGAAGAGCCGTTCCATGATCCTCACGATAAGGCGCAAATCGTGACCGAGACCGCTAGCGATGAGGATGGTGCCGTGATCGATGATCGACATCGCCGTCTCCAGACGCTGACGCGGATACATTGCACGCACAAGAGGCTGCAGCGCCCGCGCTACCGGAACGCGCATATGCGCTGTAAGCCCAGCCGCGACGAGGACCAGCGCCGCGCCGCCACTGGCTCCGATTATCGCACCGCCAGCATGCTGGCGCTGTAGCCAACGGATCAGTGGTGCGTTGTCGGTGATCCGATCGCGCATCGCGCGGCTTCCGACGACGCGGAAGGCCGGCAGCCAGATCATGGCATATTGCTCGCTGGAATCGAAATCGATCCTGTCCCATGCGCCGATGCCCAAGTCTTGGGGAAGCGCCGCCTTGTCCGGTACGAATATCCGCAAACGGGTCTCCATGCCCGTGCCGTCGGGCGCGGAAAATATCCTCGCGATCCTGTCGCGCGCTAGAAAATAGCAGTCAGTCAGCGCGCCGACGCTTGCGAGATAGGCGCCGGGAAGCACCACAAGGGCGATGTCGGTCATCGCTCCGCTTGGAAGCGGCGACGCGCAACTTTCAAGCCCTTGGCTGGGCGGCGCCCCCGGGCCAATCAGCCTTCCGACGCCTTGCGCAACATGACGGCCCGGTCCCCATCGCGAACCGCGACCAGCCGCATGCCCGGCTGGGTCACTTCGGTGAATGCCTCGAATGGCTCGCGGGTGCCTGCATGGCGAACGCGCACAAATGTGTCCTCGTCCACCGTGAGCGTGAGTTCGCCTAATTCACCCGCATCGACCGTGACGCTGTCGGGCCTAACGGACCGGACCGTCACAGCGATCGCACTCGGCTTGGCTGCCGACTGAACGCGAGAATCGAAAGTGACCCTTAGCCGGTTCGAGTTGTTGGCGAGGCTGCAATGCGGTGTGCGTGGGTGCACCACCAGGACATCTCCAGGCATAT
>CBJKNR010000230.1:0-6241 GCA_966417555.1 uncultured Sphingopyxis sp. | reverse complement strand
AAGTCGTGCGCGGCGGCGAGCTGGTCGAGCAGCTTGCGCTTCATATAGGTGCGCGTCAGGCCGTTCAGTTCCTGTTCGACCTGATCCTTCATCAGCTCCTTGAGCTTGTCGAGACTTTCGAGCCCGAGCGATTTCGCAAACTCGTCGTCGATCTTCGACGCCGCGGGCACCTTCACTTCCTTCACCGTCACGGCGAACTCGGCGGGCTTGCCCTTGAGGTTTTCGACCGGATAATCTTCGGGGAAGCTGACCTTCAGGGTCTTCTCGTCGCCGGTCTTGACGCCGACGAGCTGGTCTTCGAAGCCAGGGATCAGCTGGCCCGAACCGATTTCGACCGCCATATCCTCGCCCGTGCCGCCGTCGAAGGCGACGCCGTCGACGCTGCCGGCGAAGTCGATGATGACCTGATCGCCGGTCGCAGCCTTCTTCGTCTTCGGCGCTTCCTCGAAGCGCTTCATCTGCGCGGCGAATTCCTCGATCTTTGCCATCACGGCCTTGTCGTCGGCGGGAACGGTCAGGCGCTCGAGCTTCAGCCCGTCGATCGACGGCGTTTCGATGTCGGGCAGCACTTCGAGGCTGACGGTCAGCTCGGCGTCCTTGCCGGCCTCATACCCATCGTCGAGCGCGACGGCAGGCTGCAGCGCGGGGCGGAGCTTTTCCTTTGCCATCAGGTCGCGTACGCCCTGATCGATCGCCTTGTTCAGCGCGTCGGCCGACAGCGCGGGGCCATGCATCTTGCGGATCAGGTTCGGCGGCACCTTGCCGGGGCGGAAACCGGGCATACGGACGGTCGGGGCGATGCTCTTCACCTCGTCGTCGACGCGCGCGTCGATATCCTTGGCGGTGATCGTGACGCGATATTCGCGCTTCAGGCCTTCGTTCAGCGTTTCGACGGTCTTCATTGCCTTGGTCTTATCCTTGCTCAAAATCTCGTATCGAACCCCGCCAAAACGGCGGCGTTCCCCATGATCCCGGCCTGCATTGCAGATTGGTGCGGGCGAAGGGACTCGAACCCCCACATCTTGCGATACTGGTACCTAAAACCAGCGCGTCTACCAATTCCGCCACGCCCGCAGGTGCTTTCGGCCGGGTGCACGAAATCGCGCGCTGCCGCGCACGCCCGTGCGGGCCGCGCGGGGCTATAGCAGACGCATCGCCAAGGGCAAGGGCACAAAGCCCCATATTCCGCGGGCGGAACATGCTCCGCGCCCGTTCGTTGGATAAGCCGAGGAGAAAGACCATGGCCAGCAGCCCCGACCCGCTTCCCAAGCCCAAACCCGACACGTTCGAACCGCAATCGCCGCCCGAAAAGCCCGTGCAACCCACCCCGCTCGAGGACCCCGCGGGGCAACCGAACGAAATCCCCGGCGGCCCCGGCGGCGGCGACTTCGACGAACCCGGCCGCGGGCCGAGCGAGGTGCCGCCGCAGGACGGGTAAGGCGCGCCGCCTCAGCCGGCGCAGAATTCGGCAAAGCGCGCGATCGCCTTTTTCCCGGCCGGCGTCGCCGCCATGTCGATCGCGTGGCCGTTGGCGGTCATCCGCAGCCAGCCGTTGGCGGCGAAGGCTTTGAACAGCGGCGACGTCACTGGCATCTCCTGCGCCGAGAAGGTCGGCAGTTCCTCGGCCTCGGTCGTCCCGGTCAGCCGTACGCGCTGGTCGCCCGATTCGAGTTCGATCGCGGTCAGGTCGGGCGCGCCGCCCGAAATCCCTGCAAAGACGCGGTTCCCGCCCTCTTCGCAGTGGAAATTGAGCGGCTGGTCGTCGGTGTCGGCGACCTCATAGGCGAGGATCGCATCGTACACGGGCCCCTCGTCATTGACCCGCATCGCCCAATCATAGCCGTCGTTCACCGCGGGCGCCGCGACCGCCGCACCGCCCGCGACCATCGCGAGCGCACCGCCGACCGAAACCAGAAACCGCTTCGTCATCATCCTGTCCTTCGTCATCATCTTGGCACCGATGGCCATTCCTTGACAGCGAAGTCGCTGAATTCGCTGTGAACCGGATCACTCGGCGGTCAGCCGAGCACCTTTTTCAGAAGCTCGTTGACGATCTGCGGGTTCGCCTTGCCCTGCATCGCCTTCATCGTCTGGCCGACGAAGAAGCCGAACAGCGCTTCCTTGCCGCCCCTATACTGCTCGACCTTGTCGGCATTGGCGGCGAGGACCCTGGCAATCTCGGCCTCGATCGCGCCGGTGTCGCTCGTCTGCTTGAGGCCTTCGCGCTCGACGATCGCCGCGGCGCCATCACCGCTTTCCAGCATCTTCTCGAACACCTGCTTGGCGATCGTCCCCGAAATCGTGCCGTCGGCGACGAGGCCGAGCAATTCGGCGGCCTGCGCGGGGCTGACAGGCGAATCCGAAATGTCGCGGCCAAGACGGTTGAGCGCGCCGAACAGCTCGCTCGTAACCCAGTTCGCCGCCGCGACGGGCTTCGCGCCCGCTTCGAGCAACGCGTCGAACCAGCGCGCCGCCTCGACCTCGGCGGTCAGCACGTCGGCGTTATACGCCGAGATGCCTTCGCCCAGATAGCGCGCGCGCTTGGCGTCGGGCAATTCGGGCAGGCTCGCGCGGCATTCGTCGAGGAATGCGTCGTCGAGTTCGAGCGGCAGCAGGTCGGGATCGGGGAAGTAGCGATAGTCGTGCGCATCTTCCTTCGACCGCATCGAGCGCGTCTCATTGCGGTCGGGATCATAGAGGCGCGTCTCCTGCACCACCGTGCCGCCGCTTTCGATCAGCGCGACCTGGCGCTTCGCCTCGCCCTCGATCACCGCCATCACGAAGCGCACCGAATTGACGTTCTTCGTCTCGGTGCGCGTGCCGAATTCGTCGCCGGGCCTCCGCACGCTGACATTGACGTCCGCGCGCATCGAGCCCTCTTCCATATTGCCGTCGCACGAGCCGACATAGCGCAGGATCGAGCGCAGCTTGCGGACATAGGCGCCGGCTTCCGCAGGCGAACGCATGTCGGGGCGCGAGACGATCTCCATCAGCGCTACCCCTGAACGATTCAGGTCGACATAGGACATCGTCGGATGCTGATCGTGCATCAGCTTGCCGGCGTCCTGCTCGACATGGATACGCTCGATCCCGATCACCTTGTCACCAGGGATTCCCGCCTTCTCATCGGCTGCGATCATCAGCGAACCTTCGCCGACAAGCGGATGATAGAGCTGCGAAATCTGATAGCCCTGCGGCAGATCGGCATAGAAATAATTCTTGCGGTCGAAGCGCGACCATTTGTTGATCTGCGCGTCGATCGCCATGCCCGTGCGCACCGCCTGGCGGATGCACTCGCGGTTCGGCACCGGCAGCATGCCCGGCATTGCGGCGTCGACCAGCGACACCTGCGTGTTCGGCTCGGCCCCGAACGCCGTCGCGGCGCCCGAGAACAGCTTGGCGTTCGATGTGACCTGCGCATGGACCTCGAGGCCGATCACGACCTCCCACTCGCCGGTTTCGCCCTTGATGCGATAGTCGCTCATCTTACCACCACTTCCCGGCGCGAGCTGTGAAGCCCGCCCGCTCTTCAATAGCCAGCCCCGCGTTCAGCACGCCCTGCTCGTCGAAAGCCTTGCCGATGATCTGCAACCCCAGCGGCAGCCCTTCGCGGTTCAGCGCCGCGGGGACCGACATCGCGGGCAGCCCCGCGAGACTCGCGGGCACCGCGAACACGTCGTTGAGGTACATCGCCAGCGGATCGGACGTCTTCTCGCCGAGCCCGAACGCCGCCGACGGCGCAGTCGGGGCGAGGATCACGTCGCACGACGCAAAGGCCTGCTCGAAATCGCGCGCGATCAGCGTCCGCACCTTCTGCGCCTGCGTATAATAGGCGTCGTAGAAGCCCGCCGACAGCACATAGGTGCCGATCATGATGCGGCGCTTGACCTCGGGCCCGAAACCGTCGGCGCGCGTCGCGGCGTACATGTCCTGCAACCCCGCACCCTGCGGCAGGTCGCGCAAACCATATCGCACGCCGTCATAGCGCGCGAGGTTCGACGATGCCTCGGCGGGCGCGATGATATAATAGGCCGGCAGCGCATATTTGGTGTGCGGCAGGCTGATCTCGACGACCTCGGCCCCCGCGTCCTTCAGCATCGCGATGCCGGCATCCCACATCGCGTCGATGTCGGGATCGATGCCTTCAAGGCGATATTCCTTGGGAATACCGACCTTCTTGCCCTTGAGATCGCTCGACAAGGCCGCTTCCCAATCGGGCACCGCCATGTTCAGGCTGGTCGCATCCTTCGGATCGAAGCCCGCCATATTCTCGAGCATGATCGCACAGTCGCGCACGTCGCGCGCCATCGGCCCCGCCTGATCGAGCGAGCTCGCGAACGCCACGATGCCCCAGCGCGAGCAGCGGCCATAGGTCGGCTTGATCCCCGAAATGCCGGTGAACGCCGCAGGCTGGCGGATCGAGCCGCCCGTGTCGGTCCCCGTCGCCGCAGGGCACAGCCGCGCCGCGATCGCCGACGAGCTGCCGCCCGACGACCCGCCCGGCGCGAGCGCCGCGTTGCCGCCGTCCTTGCGCCGCCACGGCGAGATGACGTTGCCGAAATAGCTCGTCTCGTTCGACGACCCCATCGCGAACTGGTCGAGATTGAGCTTGCCGAGCATCCCGCAACCCGCGTCCCACAATTTCTGCGAAACGGTGGACTCATAACGCGGGACAAAGCCTTCGAGCATATGGCTCGCGGCGGTCGTCTGGACGCCGTTCGTCGCGAACAGGTCCTTCATCCCGATCGGCACACCCGAAAGCGGCTTCAGCGTCCCCGCAGCGCGGTCGGCATCGGCCGCCTTCGCCGCGGCGATCGCATGCTCGGGCGTCTCGACGATGAACGCATTCAGCGCCTTCGCGCCCGCGACATTGGCGTTGAACGCCTCGGCGACCTCGACGGCGCTGAAATCGCCCGCGCGGTGCCCGTCGCGAATCTGCGCTACCGTTAGATTTGTAAGATCAGTCATTTCCCAAACCCGCTCGTGCTGAGCTTGTCGAAGCACCGTTCTTTCTTATTCGAACGGTGAAGAGGAGAACGGCCCTTCGACAAGCTCAGGGCGAACGGAAAAAGAGCAAGGCGCATCATTCAATCACTTTCGGCACGCCGAAAAAGCCGTGCTGCGGCGCGGGCGCATTGGCGAGGACGTCGTCGCGGCGGTTGCCGCCGGTCAGCGGGTCGGCGTCGACGACATCGTCGCGCAGCCGCAGCTTGTTCGGGATCACCGCGGTCATTGGCTCGACCCCGGTCACATCGACCTCGCCGAGTTGCTCGACCCAGCCCAAGATGCCGTTGAGTTCGCCTTCCATCGCGGCGGCCTCGGCATCGCTGATCGCGATGCGCGCCAGCGACGCGATTTTCCTTACTGTTACCTGATCGATTGCCATGATCGCCCTAACTTTAACGAAGCCGCGCCGCTAGCATCCCGCCCCGCGCGCTTCAAGGTGCGGCTACTCGAAAGTCCCCGATTCCGGGAGACCGTCGACCGTTATGCGACGTTGCTGCACCGTCTCGACCTCGATTCGCGCCTTCGACAGGTCCACAATGCCCGCCGGGGAAGCCCCCTTCGCCCGGTCGCCCTGTACCCAGACCCCTTCGGCATTGCGCCTAACGAAATCGAAATTGACGTCATCGCCCGGTGCATTCTGCCCGAGCACGCCGAGCCGGTCGTTGTCGAGCCACACCGCAACGCATGCTCCGCGCCCGCACATATAACTGCCGCCCACGCGTTCGAGCGCCTCGGGCGGCAGCGGTCGCCCCGCAGGGATGACACGCAGCCGCTCGGCAAACGGCCTGATCGGCACCTGCCCGCCCGGTCCTTCGAGATCCCATCGATTCTTCGCTTCGAGCGCCGCCTTCGCTGCCTCGGCGCGCGCCTTCTGCGGCGAGCGCGTCAGTTGCTTCAGCGCCGAACGCCCGCTCGGCCCGAAATCGAACGCCAGCGCCGCCCAGTCGAACTTCTCGACCTTCGTCGCCCCCGACTTCAGCCGCGCCACCTGATCGCGCGTCGAAATCGCCCCGAAATCGAGGATCGGCAGCGCAAGGAACAGCGCGAGCAAAGCCAGCCCGATCGCCAGCTTCTGCTGCAATGGTCGCAGCAGATCGTCGAAATCGCGCCGCCCCTTAACCACCGCCCAGAGGCCTGCAAAACCATAAGCGAGTGCAATCATCGCCGCGATGACGCCCCATATCCGCTCGGGCGTCCAGCCATACTGGATCACGCGCAAATGCATCGAATAGAA
>CBJKNR010000229.1:0-6241 GCA_966417555.1 uncultured Sphingopyxis sp. | reverse complement strand
GGGGGCGGGTTGTCCAGCGTGTTCGGAAAGTCTGGGGCGCAGGCGCTGGTCGGCAAAACCGTCGCGTTGCTCGGCGGCGAGATGTACGCCGAATATCGATGCTTGCCGGTTCAAATGGTGATGCCCCTGCCCGACGGCACCGACCCCGCCGATGGCGCCTCCTGTTTCGTCAACCCGCTGACGTCGCTGGCTTTCACCGAAACGATGCGGATGGAAAATCATAGCGCGATCGTCCACACCGCCGCGGCGTCGAACCTCGGCCAGATGCTCATCAAGATTTGCGCAAAGGACGGTATCCCGCTCGTCAATATCGTGCGCAGCGATGCGCAGGTCAACATCCTGAAAGGCATTGGCGCGAAATATGTCGTCAACAGCAGCGCCGACGATTTCATGGAACGCCTCGTCGACGCGATCGCCGAAACCGGGGCGACGCTCGGCTTCGATGCGACCGGCGGGGGCAAGCTCGCGGGCCAGATCCTGACCGCGATGGAGGCCGCCGCGGTGCGGAGGATGACGACCTACAGCCGCTATGGCTCGGACACGTTCAAGCAGGTCTATATCTACGGCGCGCTCGATCTGTCGCCGACGACCTTCTCGGCGCGCAGCTTCGGCCTGACGTGGGGGCTCGGCGGCTTCCTGCTGACGCCATTCATGGCAAAGGCGGGGATGGAGGTTGTGGGGCGGATGCGGAAACGGGTCGTCGATGAGCTCACGACGACGTTCAAGAGCCACTACAGCCACGAGGTTTCGCCGACCGACGCGCTGAATGTCGATACGGCGCAGGCCTACAACGCGAAGCGCACAGGCGAGAAATATCTGATCAAGCCCCACGGATAGTGGCGTCGGGAATCGACCGGAAGCGGCCGTTATTCTCCCCTCCCGCTTGCGGGAGGGGTCGGGGGAGGGCCTGTGAGGTTGCCGATAACCCTCCCCGCTGCGGCCAGGCAGCAAGCTGCCAAGCCTCGCTGCCCCTCCCGCAAGCGGGAGGAGATACACACGCGGGTTTCAAACGACAGCCTTCCACCCCGAAGCAGTCGCATGGCCGTTCAAAATGCCGCTTTCCTACATTATTCCCTTGTGCCAGCATCGACGGCGCTCTTTGATTTCGTGGAATCCCGGCTCCTTCGCTTAAAGCGACAAAGGAGACATTTTCGACGCGCACATGCGTATCTTTTGTCGCCTTAAGCCTGTCCCGAACCTGTCGAAGGGAGCACAAAGGACACAATTTGATCCGCGCATCCGGGGCTTTGGGACTTTAGCGCCGCGCAGAATGCGATTTCAGGGTAAAGTTAGGCAGATTTCCGCCATTTCCTGAATCAGCGTTTCATGCACTGGCGCGCATCGTCGCGCTTATACTCGCTGCAGTTCCAAAGCGCCTTTTCGAACCCCGCCTTGTCATCGCGGAGGTAGGAGAAGCTCATCGCCGCACGCTGCGTATCGCTCATCGCGTCGCTGTCGGGCTTGAGCACCGGGTTGGTCCAGCCCATGAACTTGCAATAGGGCTTGTCGCCGCACAGGCGCAGCGCGGTCGTCACGAAACTTTCGGGCGCCGCCTTGCGGTCGAGCTGGATATAGATGGTGTCGCGGCCGGTCGCTTCGCCCGCTCCGGCGACAATGCGCGCTTCGCCCACCGCGGCATTGGCGTCGACGGGAGCGGCCTCGGTTGGCAGCCCCAGCGCGATGGCGTGGAGTGGCGAGATCGCCGCGAGCTTCGCAACGGGACCGTCGCTGCCCGACACCGCGCCGCGGAACGCGCCCGGCGTTCCCCAATAGCCCGGCCAGCGAAAGAAGAGATGCGTATCGACGATCGCGATCTTCTCGAGGCTGTCGCTCCAATAGGGGCGCACCCAGTCGGTGTGATAGTGGGTGGCAAGGCCAACAGGGGGATAGGTTCCTCCCGACAGCATCATGTCGGCGTTACCCCGCGCGCGCTGCCACGCGGCATCCGAATAGCGGCGGTTGAGGGCGCCGTCGCAGGTGAAGGTGAACTGGCAGCCGGTGACGCGTTCGGAGCCTTGGAATACCACGCCGCAGATCGATTTGGGGAAGGCGGGATGACGCGCGCGGTTGATGACGACCTGACCGACCGCCTGCTGGCCCTTGGCGTCGTCGCCGGCCTCATAAAGCATCGCGGCGGCGAGGCAATCGCGTGCGCGCGCCTTGGCATCGCCGCTGCCGGCATAGATGAATGGACGCTGCGCGACGAAGCCCCTGGTGACAAGCTCGATCTTCGCATTTTGCGCGCGCGCGTCAGCCTCGGTGACCGGCGCGAGCTCCATCGGCGGCGCTTCGGGTACGACGTCGGCGGGCGGCGCTACGGGATGCGGCCGCGCCATATAGCGCGCACCATTTTTGGCGCCATTGGCATAGAGGACGCCAATGATCGCCGCGACGGCGATCAGGACGAACAGCCAGCCCGTCCAGTCGCGCCGCAGCGGCACTGCCCGATCGCCTTCAGGGCGCATGGCGAAAGATCAGATTTCCGGCAGGAAATCGGGGACCGACAGATAACGTTCGCCGGTGTCGTAATTGAAACCGAGCACGCGGCTGCCCGGCGGGAGCTCGGCGAGCTTCTGGCTGATCGCGGCCAGCGTCGCGCCCGACGAGATGCCGACGAGCATCCCTTCCTCGGTCGCGGCGCGGCGCGCGAAATCCTTGGCGGCCGCCGCGTCGACCTTGATCACGCCGTCGAGCAGATCGGTGTGCAGATTGCGCGGGATGAAGCCGGCACCGATGCCCTGGATCGGGTGCGGCGCGGGCTGGCCGCCCGAAATGACGGGCGAGGCTTCGGGTTCGACCGCGAAGACCTTGAGGTTCGGCCAGTGCTGCTTCAGATATTGCGCGCAGCCGGTGATATGGCCGCCGGTGCCGACGCCCGTGACCAGCACATCGATGGGCGTGTCCTTGAAATCGGCGAGGATTTCCGGGCCCGTCGTGCGGACGTGGACATCGATGTTCGCCTCATTCTCGAATTGCTGCGGCATCCACGCGCCCGGGGTTGTCTCGACGAGTTCGATCGCGCGCTCGATTGCGCCTTTCATGCCCTTTTCGCGCGGCGTGAGGTCGAAAGTCGCGCCATAGGCAAGCATCAGCCGGCGGCGTTCGACCGACATGCTTTCGGGCATGACGAGGATGAGCTTGTAGCCCTTGACCGCCGCCGCCATCGCGAGGCCGATGCCGGTGTTGCCCGACGTCGGCTCGACGATGGCACCGCCCGCTTTCAGGCTGCCGTCGCGTTCGGCCGCCTCGATCATCGCAAGGCCGATGCGATCCTTGATCGACCCGCCGGGATTGCTGCGCTCCGACTTCACCCAGACTTCGGCGTCGGGGAACAGCTTTGCCATACGGATGTGCGGCGTGTTCCCGATGGTATCGAGGATCGAATTGGCTTTCATGATCGGTGCGCTCTTTCCTTGAATTCGAAACGCGGGTCGCGGCGGACGCGATTCGGCCAGTCGCCGGCGCGGAGCCAGCGGGCCTCGTCCGCCAGCACCGGCGTCGGCGCGGGTTGTAACGATGCCAGCAGATACTGTCCATAAGGCCAGTCCCCGATCCCCGAGTCGGCGTTGATATGACCGAATGGTCCCGCATTGACGAAACGCGCGTCCCAATGCCGCGACAAGCGCCAGACATGCGCGGTCTTCGCATAGGGATCGTCGTCGCTGGCAACGACGATCATCGGCGTCTGCGACGATAGCGCGGGCGAGTCGGTGAAGGTCGCTACGTGCGCGTCGCGGCGCAGCTGCGAGAGATCGGGCGGCGCGACGAGCAGCGCGCCGGCGATGCGGTCGCGCGCGACGCTGCTCGCGCCGGCAAACCAGTGCGCAAAGGCGTGGCAGCCAAGGCTGTGCGCCGCGATCAGGACGGGGTTATGCTCGGCGGTGATCGCCTCGGCGATCCGTTCGACCCACTGATCCTTCAGCGGCTCGTCCCAGCTGCCGAGTTCGATTCGTTCGCAATCGGCGAAGCTGCGCTCCCACAGGCTCTGCCAGTGGGTCGGGCCGCTGTTATAGAGGCCGGGAATGGTCAGGATTTTATGACGGATATTCGAATTTTGCATGGCGGTCGTTCCTTCAGGGGAGAGAGGGAACCGCGGTGACGGGTGAGTCCCAAATAACTCAACTAAATAAATTGACAATAGGCTTTGGGTGGAATGAGCGCCGGGCGCGGCGAATGGTTGGGCGCTAGTCGTTTGCTTGCCGGAACTGCGGCTCGAAGGTCCGGGCGCGCCGCAGCTCGGGGAAAATCCAGGCCCAAAGCGCAGTGACGCCGACCGCCGCGGCACCGCCAACGACCACCGCGCTGACCGGGCCGAGCGCCGCAGCCATCGCCCCGGCGCGCATCTCGCCAAGCTCGTTCGACGCCGAGATCGCAAGCCCCGAGGCGGCGCTGACGCGGCCGCGCATATGATCGGGCGTGTTGAGCTGGATCAGCGTCCCGCGCACGAAGACCGAGAACATATCGGCCGCCCCCATCAGCACGAGCACGCCGAGCGACAGGATCAGATTGGTCGAAAGCCCGAACACGACGGTCCCCGCGCCGAACACCGCCACCGCCCAGAGCATCTTGACCCCGACATTGCGTTCGATCGGCCGGATCGCGAGGCCGACGGCAACGGCAACCGATCCTGCGGCGACGGCGGCGCGCATCAGTCCCGCGCCCTCGGGTCCGGCGTGCAATATGTCGCGGGCAAAGACCGGGAACATCGCGGTCGCACCGGCAAGCAGCACGGCGAACAGGTCGAGCGTGATCGTTCCGAGCAGAAAGCGCTCGACCCAAACGAACCGCAGCCCGTCGACCATCTCGCGCAGCGGGTGGCGGCGAACCTCGGCGGGTGGCGGGAGAACCCGCCGCACGCGGCTGAGCGTAAAGGCCGAGATGGCGAGAAGCAGGGCGGAGAAGACATAGACCGCGCCGGGATGCGCGGCATAGATGAGCCCGCCCGCGGCGGGGCCGATCACCGACGCCGATTGCCAGGCGATGCTGCTCATCGCAATCGCGCGTGGCAAGACCGCGGGCGGAACGATGTTGGGCGCGATGGCGCTCATTGCCGGACCCGAGAAGACGCGCGCGACACCATGCAGCGCCGCAAGCCCGAAAAGCAGCGGCAGCGTCAGCGCGTCCACCCACGTGAACCAGCCGAGCGTCGCGGCAATGAGAAGATCGATGAGGTTCGAAAAGATCGCGACGCTGCGCCGTTCGAACCGGTCCGCCGCCCATCCGGCGACGGGGGTCAGGATCGCGAGCGGGACGAACTGGAAGAGGCCGAGCAGCCCGAGCTGGAACGACGCCTCCTTGATCGACATGCCATAGTCGGTGCGCGCGGTGTCGTAGAGCTGATAACCGATCACCACGACCATCGCGATCGTCGCCATCACCGCGGTGAAGCGCGCGAGCCAGAAATAGCGGAAGTCCGGAAAACCGAGCGGGGAAGGGGCTTTGGGCGCCTGTTCCGGCATCGCCGGATCTTCGCCTTCGGGGGGAGGGATCGTCGCCATCGATGATCGCCCTAACCCCCTTTTCGTCGCTGTCCAGATGGGATGGCCTTGCCGTTCGTCGATTATCGGATGCCATTCATCGGCGCGAGTGCCAGAAGACCGCCATCGAAAATCCGGGAGATAGCAGAATGAACCGTAAATTTGCTCGCTTCGGCGGCGGCGCCATGGCCGCGACGATGCTTGTGCTGACCGCCTGCAATGCGTCAGGCGACAAGTCGGCGACGGGATCGGGCGCAAAGAACTGGACCGAATTCCGCGACGCTTTCCTCGCCGGCTATTTCCCGCTTAACCCCAATTTCGCCGTGTATCAGGGCAAGCATGAGTTCGACGGCCAGCTTCCCGACTGGTCGCCCGAAGGCCTTGAGAAGCAGGCCGCCTATCTCGAAAAGGCGATCGTCGATGCGAAGGCGTTCGACGGCGAAATGACCGAGGCCGAGAAGTTCGAGCGCGACTATCTGATCCACGTTGCCGAGGGGCAGCTCTTCTTCCTTCGCGATACCGATTTCGCGCAGAAGAACCCTGCCTTCTACACAGGCGCGCTCGACCCCAATGTCTATATTGCGCGGCCTTATGCCGACGCGACGACACGGATGAAGGCGTTCATCGCCTATGCCGGGAAGGTTCCCGCCGCCGCCGCGCAGATCAAGGCAAATCTGAAGCTGCCGCTGCCCGCGACCTTCGTCAAATATGGGACTGCGGGCTTCGGCGGCTTTGCCGACTATTACAAGGGCGACGCCAAGGTC
>CBJKNR010000228.1:0-6279 GCA_966417555.1 uncultured Sphingopyxis sp. | reverse complement strand
CGCTGCTGAGCCAGCAGGTCACGCGCGAGGCGCACATCCTCGCTTATAACGATGGTTTCAGGCTCGTCGGGGTGCTGGCGATCCTGACGACGATATGGGGCTTCCTGATCAGCTGGTCGATCCGCCGGCGCGGCGAGCCGTCGCCGGTGATATTGTTGGTACAGCGTCTTCAGGCGCAGGCACAGGCGCAACAGGGGCAGTGAGATGAACGAAGAGAAGGCGAACACGCCGCCCGAACCCGAAACCGAAGCGACCGCGGTGCCCCCCGGTCCGGCGGCGGCGGCGGAGGCCGAACGCGACCCCGATCCGCAGGTCGACGCACCGCCATCATCCTGGCGCCCGCCCGCCAAGTCGCGCACGACCGTGATCGCGATCGTCGCGATCGCCCTGCTCGCGATCCTCGCAGTGCTTTACGCGTGGCAGCTGCCGCCCTTCGCCGGCGGCGCGGAGCGCACGGACAATGCCTATATCCGCGGCCGCGTGACGATCATCAGCCCGCAGGTGAGCGGCTATGTGACGCGCGTCGCGGTGCAGGATTTCGCCGAGGTAAGGGCGGGGCAGATTCTCGCGACGATCGACGACCGCATCTATCGCGCGCGCGTCGCGCAGGCCGAAGCCAATGTCGCCGCGCAGGAAGCCTCGCTCGCCAATTCGGCGCAGGCGCAGAAATCGCGCGAAGTCGCGACCGACAGCCAGGATGCCGGCATCGCCAACGCGCGGGCGCAGCTGGCGCGCGCCGAGGCCGACATGCGTCGCGCCCGGACGCTCGTCGCCGACGGATCGATCTCGACCCGCGAATTCGACCAGACGCGCGCGGCGCTGCTGGCGGCGCAAGCGGCGCTGCAGCAGGCGCGTGCGAGCCGCGCGATCGGGACGCAGGATGTGCGGACGGTGGTCGTCGGGCGCGCGGGGCTCGAAGCCGCGGTCGCGTCGGCGAGGGCGCAGCTCCGCCTCGCGCAGATCGACCTCGACAACACGATCATCCGTGCCCCGGCCGACGGACAGCTCTCCGAGATCGGCGTGCGGCAGGGCGCTTATGTCACGGCAGGCACGCAATTGCTGTCGGTCGTCCCGCACAATGTCTGGGTGATCGCGAACTTCAAGGAAGCGCAGACCGGCGACATGGCGATCGGCCAGCGCGCGCGCTTCAGCGTCGACGCGCTCGGGGGCGCCGAATTGACAGGGCGGATCGAAAATCTGTCGCCGGCGGCGGGGTCCGAATTCGCGGTATTGAAGGCCGACAATGCGACGGGCAATTTCGTGAAAGTCGCGCAGCGGATCGCCGTGCGCATCGCGATCGACAAGGGGCAGCCACTGGCCAGACGGTTACGCCCCGGCATGTCGGTCGAGGTTCGGGTCGACACCGGCACCGGCGCGCGGCGATGAAAATGGTGCGCCTTGCGCCGGTGCTTGCGCTCGGCATGTCGCTGGCCGCCTGCGCCGGGCCGAATGTCGCGACAACCGCCGTCGCGCCCGTCGCGCCGCCGCCCGCTTGGCGGACCGACCTCGGCACCGGCGTGCCGCTGCAGCACGACTGGTGGTTGTCCTTTTTCGACCCGGCCTTGTCCACGCTGGTCGAAAAGGCACTCGCGAACAACAGCGACATCGGCCTTGCCGCGGCGCGCGTGCGCGAGGCCCGCGCCAATGTCGCGCTCGCACGGGCGCAGGCGCTGCCGGCGATCGACGCGACGCTGGGCGGCGGACGGTCGCGCTCGGTCAACGCCTTCGGCCAGCCGTCCGAGCAGAATTTCGCGCAGCCGCAAATCCAGATCGCCTATGAAGTCGACCTGTTCGGCCGCCTCGCCGACCAGCAATCGGCCGCGCGCGACGCCTGGTTCGCGAGCGCCGCGGCGCATGATTCGGTGCAGCTGTCCATCGCTGCCGCAGTCGCGAGCAACTATGTCACGCTGCGCGGCCTCGACGCCCGGCTGGAGGTCGCACGCGAGACGGTGCGCGCCCGTGCCGAATCGCTCCGCATCGCGAAATCGCGCGTCGGATCGGGCTATTCGCCCAAGCTCGAACTCGAACAGGCGCAGGCCGAATTTGATGCGACCGCGCAGATCGTGCCGCAGATCGAACTCGCGATTGCGCGCACCGAAGATGCGCTGAGCCTGCTCGTCGGCGATACGCCGCGCGCCGGGGGACGTGGCTCCTCCCTCGACCGGCTCATCGTCCCCAGCGTACCCGATGGCCTGCCGTCCGAGCTTTTGCGACGGCGACCCGACGTCGCGCAGGCCGAATATCAGCTGGCGGCGTCCGACAGGAATCTGGCGGCCGCGCGCAAGCGCTTCCTGCCGCAGCTTCGCCTCACCTCGGCGGCGGGCGCGGCCTTTTCGACCCTGCTCGCCGACCCGATCACGATCTGGTCGGTCGGCGGCAGCATCCTCGCGCCGATCTTCGAGGGCGGCCGCCTGACGGCGCAGGCCGACGCCGCGGCCGCGCAGCGCGACCAGGCCGCCTTCGCCTATCGCCGCGCCGCGCTGACCGCCTTTCGCGAGGTCGAGGATGCCCTTGCCGCGGTCCAGCTGATCGACCGGCAGATCCTGTCGGCGCAGTCGCAACGCAATGCGCTCGCCGAAGGCCTCCGCCTCGCCACCAACCGCTACCGCGAGGGCTATTCGCCCTATCTCGAACAGCTCGACGCCCAGCGCGGCCTGCTCGGCGCCGAACTGTCGCTGATCCAGCTCCGCGCCGACGCCCTCTCCGCGCGCGTCCAGCTCTTCCAGGCGATGGGCGGCGGATGGCAGCCGTGCGCGCCATCGGACTCCCCCTGCGACCCGGCGCCCTGAGGCGCTGTCCCTCACGGCCCCGCGTTGAACTCCGCCACCAGATCGAAGCGGTCGCCGCGAAACAACTGTCGCACATGGGTAACGACGCGCCCGGCGCGCCATGTCGTGCGATCGAGTTCGAGGCAGGCTGCAGCGGTTCCGGTTGCCAGCGACCCCGCCTCCTTGCGCGTTGGCGTGACCGCGCGGATCACGTGCCGCGCCTGTGTCCACGGGATATGGCCGAGCAGCCAGGTACCCGGCGCCTCGCCGGCAAAGTCCGCCCCCGCCGCCTCGGGGACTTCGTCGAGTGCGATGAACCGCCGTTCGAGTGCAAAGGGCTCGCCGCCCGCCATATGCACGCCCTCGATGCAGAGCGCGGGCCCGGAGCAAAGTTCATCCCCCGCCGCCTCGTGCGTCGCCGACGTCAGCACCCAGCGATAGGCCTCGCCGCGCGCGGCAATCAGCTCGGCAAGGTCGGGCACGGTCATCACCGCCGAATGGACCGGCGGATGCGCGACGAAGGTCCCGGCCTTGCGGCGGCGTTCGAGGAGACCCGATGCGGCGAGTTCGCCGAGCGCCTTGCTCACCGTCGCGCGCGCGCAGCCATAGCGCGCCGCCAGCTCCTGCTCGGTCGGCACACGGTCGCCCGGCCGCCATTCGCCCGACCGGATCGCGGCGGCGATCTCGTCGCGAATCCGGCGGGCCGGATTCATGCAAGCAGCCGTTCGATACAGGCGCGATAGGTCGCGCCGATCGCTTCCGCCTCGACATGGCGTCCCTTTTCGACGCGTTTGACGCCTGCGCGCCAGACTGTGTCGACCGCGCTCGCGCGCGCCGAAAAAATCCAGCGATCGAACAGGGTCGCGTCGTCGGCGCCGGCAAAGGACGGATGGTCGAGGTCGAGCGAGACGATATCCGCCGCATGACCCACGGCGAGCCCCGCCGGCACGCCAAGCGCTTGCGCGCCGCCTTCCACGGCGCGTGCGAAAAGATTGGCACCGACGAAAGGCGAATCCTCACCGGCGAGAAGCGCCCGCGCGCGGTGCGCGAGCCGCTGCGAATATTCGAGCGCGCGAAGCTCCTGCGCCGCATCGACGAGGATATTGCTGTCGGTGCCGACCCCGAAGCGCCCTCCCTCCGCGAGATAATCGATCGCGGGAAAGATGCCGTCGCCAAGGTTGGCCTCGGTGACCGGGCACAATCCGGCGACTGCGCCGCTTGCCGCCAGACGCGGCACTTCGCGTTCGTCGAGATGCGTCGAGTGAATGAGGCACCAGCGTTCGTCGACCCCGGCATTGTCGAGCAGCCATTCGACCGGCCGCGCGCCGCTCCAGGCGACGCAATCGGCGACCTCCTTCACCTGCTCGGCGGCATGGATATGAACGGGGCCGGCGGGCGACATGTCGAGCAGCGCGCCAAGCTCCTCGGGCGTCACCGCGCGCAGCGAGTGCGGAGCGACGCCGATATTGGCATCCCCGCCGAGCTTCGCGCGCGAAGCATCGAGCAGCGCGGCAAAGCCGTCGATGTCGCTCAGGAAGCGGCGCTGGCCCGGGCTTGGCGGCGCGGCGCCGAAATTGCCATGCGCGTAAAAGACCGGGAGCAGCGTCAGCCCGATCCCGGTCGCATCGCTCGCCTCGACGATCGCGCCCGCCATCTCGGCCGGGTCGGCGTAGGTCGCGCCCCTGGGATCGTGGTGCAGATAATGAAACTCGCCTACGCGCGTGAAGCCGGTCTCGAGCATCTCGGCATAGGCCTGCGCGGTGATCGCCGCGACATCCCCGGGCGTCAGCCGGTCGAGGAAGCGGTACATGATCTCGCGCCAGCTCCAGAAATTGTCGTCGGGGCGGCTACGGCGCTCGGAAAGCCCCGCCATGCCGCGCTGGAAGCCGTGGCTGTGGACATTGCACAGCCCGGGCAGGCCGGCACGATGGCACTCGTCCCCGGCCGCTTCAGCGACGCCGGTCTCGATCGCGGCGATCCGGCCGTCGGCGATGCGCAGCCGCACGTCCCTTTCCCAGCGATTGCCGATCCATGCGCGTTCGAACCAGAGCGAAACCATCATCATTCCTCATATTATGTCTAGACATAATGGCGCATCGAGGCGAGACTGTCCAGATGGAGCAACGCTGGACGAACGCCCGAATCGCAACGATGGCCGGAGACGATCTCGGCCTGGTCGACGATGGCGTGGTGGCGGCGAAGGACGGGCGGATTACCTATGCCGGCCCCGCCGCGGGCGCGCCGACGACCGGAGCGCAGGTCCATGATTGCAAAGGGCGGCTGATCACGCCCGGGCTGATCGATTGTCACACCCATCTGGTCCACGGCGGCAACCGGGCGAACGAATGGGCGATGCGGCTTCAAGGCGCGAGCTATGAGGAGATCGCGCGCGCGGGCGGCGGCATCGTCTCGACCATGCGCGCGACGCGCGAGGCGAGCGAGGACGAGCTCATCGCAAGCGCACTTCCCCGCCTCGATGCCCTGATCGCCGAGGGTGTGACGACGATCGAGATCAAGTCGGGTTACGGCCTGTCGACGCCGGACGAACTCAAGATGCTGCGCGCCGCGCGCGCGCTGGGCGACCATCGCGCGATCCGCGTCGAACCGACCTTCCTCGGCGCCCACGCGCTGCCCCCCGAATATAAGGGCGACAGCGACGCCTATATCGACCTCGTCGTCGGCGAGATGATCCCTGCCGCCGCGCCGCTCGCGACCGCGGTCGACGCCTTTTGCGAAGGCATCGGCTTCTCGCCCGCGCAGTGCGAACGCGTCATCGGGGCGGCGAAAGCGCATGGCCTCGCGGTCAAGCTCCACGCCGAGCAATTGTCGGCGCTCCACGGCAGCGCGCTCGCCGCGCTGCACGGCGCGCTGTCGGCCGATCACCTCGAACATGCGACCGATGACGACGTCCGCGCGATGGCTGCGGCAGGCACCGTCGCGGTGCTGCTCCCTGGCGCCTATTATTTCATGCGCGAGACCAAATTGCCGCCGGTCGAGGCGATGCGGCGTCATGGCACGCGCATTGCGCTTGCCACCGACAACAACCCCGGCACCTCGCCGGCGACGTCCCTGCTGCTGATGCTCAACATGGGCGCGACGCTGTTCGGACTGACGGTGGTCGAGGCTCTGCGCGGGGTCACGGTCAACGCCGCCGCCGCGCTCGGCCTTTCCGACGAAATCGGTACGCTCGAAGCCGGCAAGGCGTGCGATCTCGCGATCTGGAACGTCTCCGATCCGGCCGAGCTTGTCTACCGCATCGGCTTCAACCCGCTTCACCAACGCATCAAGGACGGACAATGATCATCGAGCCCGGGCATATCTCGCTCGCCGACTGGCGCGAAATTTATGAATGCGCGGGCGCCGAATTGAGCGCCGATGCGTGGGAGGCGATCGACGCCAGCGCCGCCGCCGTCGCCCGCATCGTTGCAAAGGGCGCGCCCGTCTATGGCATCAACACCGGCTTCGGAAAGCTCGCGAGCGTGCGCATTGCAGACGACGAGCTGGCGACGCG
>CBJKNR010000227.1:0-6280 GCA_966417555.1 uncultured Sphingopyxis sp. | reverse complement strand
CGGGGGAGGGCCTGTCCCGTACAGGTCCAGCCCTAGACATGCCCTCCCCTAGCCCCTCCCGCAAGCGGGAGGGGAACCGAGCTTAGCTGAAGTTCACCATCGCATAGAGCATCGGGATCGACAGCAGGGTGTTGGTCCGCGAAAAGATCATCGCGGTCTTCGCCGCCTTGGCTTTCGTCGCATCGTCGGCCTCGACGATGCCCAGCGCCTTCTTCTGGTTCGGCCAGATCACGAACCAGACGTTGAACGCCATGATCAGGCCCAGCCACATGCCGACACCGATCAGCTTGTAGGGATCCTGCAGACCCAGCGCCGGGATGGCATATTTGGCGTGGAAGGCGATGCCGAGGCCCAGCAGCACGGTGACCAGCGCCGCCCAGCGGAACCAGAAGAGCGCGGCGGGCGCGATATGCTTGCCCACGGCGGGTTTCAGTTCGGCGGGAATTTTCGGCATCGTCGGAATCTGGACGAAGTTGAAATAGTAAAGCAGGCCGATCCACAGCACGCCGAAGAAAGTGTGCAGCCAGCGCATGATTGCGTTGCCCGCCGCGACCCCGTCCTCGAAATTCTGGCCGTTGAGACAGAGCATCAGGATGATCGCGAGCACCAGCCCGGTGCCCAATACGGCGTGCAGGTTTCCGAAAAATTTGTCCATGGCAGTTCCCCCTGTTTATCGCGGCACCGCGTGCGACCCGGAGCCGGTGACGCAGCTATGCCAGTCCGGGGAGGAAATGCATCATTTTTTGTCGGTGGTAGCCTCTTCGGGGAGCGCGAAGCCATTCCTCAGCATCAGCGGTATCTGGCTGAAGGTGAAGAGGAGGGTGAGGGCGGTGACGCCCCAGACCTTGATTGTCAGCCACAAGTCGAAGCTCATCTGTTTCGCCTGGACCAACTCGTACATCACATGGTTGGCAAGGCCGAGCACCGCGAAGAACAGGCCCCAATTGCGTGAAAGAAGCAGCCAGCCTCGCTCGGTCAATCCATCAAGTGCCGATTGCAGCAGATATTTGAGCAATGGCTTGCCGCGCCAATAGCCGCCGAGCAACATGACGGCGAAGACCGCGTAGATAATCGTGGGCTTCATCACGATGAATTTGGGATCGTGAAGATAGATGGTGATCGCGCCGAAGCCGAGGACGAGAATGCTCGACATCCACAGCATCGGCGAGATCCTGCCGAGCTTCCATTTCGACACCGCCATCGCGGCGACGATCGCCACCATGAAGGCAATCGTCCCCTTGATCGCAGCTGTCGTTGCGGCAAACGCCCCGGAGCCGCCGGCGCTGAATTTATAGACGAGGAAAAAGACGAGCAGCGGGCCATAGTCGATCGCGTAGCTCAGCCAGCCATTCTTCGCCGGCAGCGGCGCAGGGATCGCCTCGGGGCCGGTGGGAAGGACGTCGCTCATCGGATATTTCCTGCAATGATGCCCGCGATCTCGTCGGCATCGAACGGGCGAAGGTCGTCGATGGTTTCGCCGATGCCGATCGCATGGATGGGAAGCCCGTGGCGCTCGGCCGCGGACACGAGCACGCCGCCGCGCGCAGTGCCGTCGAGCTTGGTCATCACGAGCCCGGTGACCCCCGCGACCTCGCGGAACACGTCGATCTGCGACAGCGCATTCTGCCCCGTCGTCGCGTCGAGCACGAGCACGACGTCGTGCGGCGCGGCCGGATTCAGGCGGCCGAGCACGCGCTTGATCTTGGCAAGCTCGTCCATCAGCTCGCGCTTGTTCTGGAGCCGCCCGGCGGTGTCGACGATCAGCACGTCGATGCCCGTCGCGGTCGCCTGCTTCACCGCGTCGAAGACGATGCCCGCGCTGTCGCCGCCCTCGGGGCCCGCCATGATCGGCACGCCGAGCCGTTCGGCCCAGACCTTGAGCTGGCCGATCGCGGCGGCGCGGAAGGTGTCGCCCGCGACGAGCATCACGCCATAATCCTGTTCCTGGAACAGGTGCGCGAGCTTGGCGATCGTCGTGGTCTTGCCCGACCCGTTGACCCCGATCACGAGGATGACCTGCGGACGCGGAAAGGCGTCGATGTCGAGCGGTTCGGCGACGGGCCGCAGCACGGTCGCGATCTCGTCGGCGACGATCTTGCGCAGTTCCTCGGTGCCGTTTGCGGCCACATCGCGGCGTTCGGCGAGCCGGCCCCGGATGCGGTCGGCCATCGCGGGGCCGAGGTCGGCGGTGATCAGCGCCTCCTCGATCCGGTCGAGGTCATCCTCGTCGAGCCGCGCCTTGCCGGTCAGCCCGGCGAGATTCTCGCCGAGCCGTTCGGAGGTGCGGCGGAAGCCGCCGAGCAGCCGTTCGCTCCAGCTTTTGCCGGTCATGCGGCGATGTCCTTCTCTTGCACAGGGGTTGCGACCATGCGGTCGCCGTCGCGCGCTGCGAGGCGCACGGGGATGATGGTGCCGGGGCCTGCCGGAGCGGTCAGCGCGATGGACGCAAAATTTTCGGCATGGCCGGTCAGGCCGTCGCGCTCGACGAGCATCGAGGCCGTGCGGCCGAGCTGCTTATCGAGCCAGCCCTGCCACCGCCGCGCATTGGCTTCGCGCAGTGTGGCAGCGCGTTCGCGCGCGATCGTGCGCCCGACCTGCGGCATTCGCGCGGCGGGGGTGCCGGCGCGCGGGCTGTAGGGGAAGATATGGCCGAAGACGATGTCGCAATCGTCGATCAGTGCCAGCGAGTTCGCGAACATCGCTTCGTTCTCGGTCGGGAAACCGGCGATCAGGTCGGAGCCGATCGCGATTTCGGGGCGTGCTGCCTTGAGCCGCCCGATCAGGCGTACCGCATCGGCGCGGCGATGGCGGCGCTTCATGCGCGTCAGCACCATATCGTCGCCCGCCTGCAGCGACAGATGGACATGCGGCATCACGCGCGGTTCCTGCGTCAGCAGCGCGAACAGCGCATCGTCGATCCGGTCAGGGTCGAGCGACGAGAGGCGGAGGCGTTCGACCGGCAGCGCCAGTAAAGCTTCAACCAGCGCTGCGAGTGTGGTGCCGCTGTCGTCGCCATAGCTCGCAAGGTCGACGCCGGTCAGGATGATCTCGCGCTGACCGCGATCCAGAGCCGTCCGCGCCGATGCAACCACAGCCTCCACGCTCGCCGACCGCGCCGTTCCGCGCGCGAGCACCGTCGCGCAGAAGGTGCAGCTGTGCGAACAGCCGGTCTGGACGCCGAGAAACGCACGCGCATGGTCGGGGCCGGAGAGGGCTGGCGAATAGGAAGGAGCTGTGCGCCCCTGCGAAGGCAGGGGCCCATCACCTGCCGGTTCGAGTTGGAGCCCATCGGAGATGGATCCCCGCCTTCGCGGGGACATGGTGCTTTGATAGCTCCGGGCCAAACCCTTGACGTCATTGCGCACGACCCGCGCACCCGTCGCGGCAAAGCGCTCGGCCTCTAACTCCGCCGCGCACCCCGTCACCACGACCTCGGCACCCGGCCGCTCGCGCAGAGCACGGCGCACCGCCTGCCGCGCCTGCCGCACCGCCTCGTCGGTGACCGCGCAGCTGTTGAAGACGATCGTGCCCTGCGCGCCCGCCGCCTCGACAGCCGACCGGATGGCTTCACCCTCGGCAATGTTCAGCCGGCAACCGAAATTGACGACCTTCGGGCGGCCGGCGAGGGAAGCGCTCATCCGAACTGCGCCCAGTCGGTCTCGCCCTCGTAAACGCGCGTCGCGGCGCCGCTCATCACGATCGGTTCGCCCGGCGCCCAGCGGATGACGAGGTCGCCGCCGGGCAGCGACACCTTCACCGGCGACTGCACCTTGCCCGCCCGGATCGCCGCGACCGCGTTCGCGCACGCGCCGGTGCCGCATGCCTGCGTCAGGCCGACGCCGCGCTCCCAGACGCGCAGCTGCAGCTGGCTCTCGCCGTCGAGGCTCGCGACATTGACGTTGACGCGCTCGGGGAACAGCGGGTCGGTCTCGATCCGCGGACCGAGTTCGGCCAGCGGCACCGCATCGGCTTCGGGCACGAAAAAGACGATATGCGGATTGCCGACATTGACCCCGGCGCCATGCTCGAGCTCGTCCCACGCGACCGGCATGTCGCGCGTATCCATCGGCATCGCGAGCGGGATATGCTCCCAGTCGAACACGGGTTCGCCCAGCGTGACTTCGGCACCCCCATCCGCAGGCGTGACGCGCAGCATCCCGCCCAGCGTCTCGATCACCGCGGGCCTGCCGATCAGCGTCGCGACGCAGCGGGTCGCGTTGCCGCACGCCTCGACCTCGCCGCCGTCGGCGTTGAAGATGCGCATCTTCACGTCGGCACTGGTCGACGGTTCGAGCAGGATCAGCTGGTCGCACCCGATGCCGTGGCGGCGATCGGCGATCGCATGCGCGCGCGCCGGCGTCATCTCGACGCTGCGCTCGCGTGCGTCGATCACGACGAAGTCGTTGCCGAGGCCGTGCATCTTGGTGAAGCGATCTGCCATAGACCGCGCATGTAAGGGCGCGGCGCCGCGAAGTCTAGCGATGCGGCGGCATCATGCCGTCTTGCGCAGCGGTTCGTCTTGGTGGGCGTCCGGCCCAGCGGGCGGCACCACCGGCGCGCGCAACAGGCCGCGCTCGGCGAGCAGGCGGTCGGTGTCGGCTGCCGATGCGGCGCGGCCGAAATGCCAGCCTTGTCCCTTCGAGCAGCCGAGGCGCGTCAGTTCGAGCGCGGTCGCCTCGTCCTCGACGCCTTCGGCGGTGATCGGCATGGCGAGGCTCTCGCCGAGCCGCACGATCGCGACGACGATCGCCTGTGCATCGGGGCTGCCGCGCATCGCCGCGATGAAGCTGCGGTCGATCTTGATCCGGTCGAAGGGCAGCGCGCGCAGGTGCGAAAGCGAGCTGTAGCCGGTGCCGAAATCGTCGAGGCTCAGGGACACGCCCTGATTCTTGAGGCTGGTGACGATCGAGCGCACCAGCGGCAGATTCTCGAACAGCGAGCTTTCGGTGATCTCGACCTCGAGCTGCGCGGCGGGGAAACCCGTCTCGACGAGCAGCTTGGTGAGCTTCTGGCTGAACCACGGGTCCTTGAGCTGTTGCGGTGAGATATTGACCGCGAGCATGATCGATGGATCCCAGCGCTTGGCGATCTCCATCGCCTCGCGGATAACCTGCAGCGACAATTCGCCGATCAGCCCGCTTTCCTCGGCGACGGGAATGAAGCGTTCGGGCGGGATCATGCCATATTCGGGCGATTCCCAGCGCATCAGCATTTCGAAGCCGAGCAGGCGCCCGCTGGCGATGTCGACCTGCGGTTCGAAATGCGGGACGAACTCGCCGCGCGGCATGCCGTCGCGAATGCCGGTTTCGATCTGGTTGCGCACCTGCACTGCCATTTCCATGCCCGTCTCGAACCAGCAGAAGCGGTTCCGCCCCTCATCCTTGCAATGATACATGGCGATGTCGGCCTGCCGCACCATCGTCTCCGTCGTGATGCTCGCGTCACTCGCAAGCGCGATCCCGAGCGAAGCGCCGATGCGGATCTGCTGCGCGTCGTGCATGATCTTGTTGTCGAGCGCCGCGACCAGCTCGGCGGCGAGCGCATCGACGTCGGCGCGTGCGGCGGGGTCGAAGGAGAGTATCGCGACGAACTCGTCGCCGCCGAGGCGCGCCTTGGTGGCGGTGGGCGGCAATACGGCGGAGATGCGTTCGGCGGCGACCTGCAGCACGCGGTCACCCGCGGCGTGACCATGAATGTCGTTGACGGTCTTGAAATGGTCGAGGTCGAGCAGGAACAGGGCGACGTGGCGTTTTTCAGCCGCCGCGCTCGCGATCATGCGCTGTCCGGTCGACAGCAGGGCGCGGCGGTTGAGGAAGCCGGTCAGCGGGTCGGTGTCGGCAAGATAACGCGCACGCTGCTCGGCCTCGGTGCGCTCACGAATCTCGCGGTTGAGATCCTTGTAGCGGCGCCAGCCGAAGAGGATCAGCGCGACATTGAGCACGAGCGCCGTGGCGAGCGCGCGGTCGGGGCCGCCGCCGATGCCGATCAGCGCGCGGACGGCCGCCTGCATCACATTGCTGCCCGTGCCGACGAACAGCAGGATTGCCGCAACGACGATGCCGCCCGCGATGATGTCGCGTTTGGCGCCTTCGCTACGGTCGAATGGCTTCGGCGTCGATGTCATATGAATTGTCCCACCCTCGCGGGCTTTATGGGGCGGAAGCGGTGAAATTTGGGTTAAGTGTGCGGCGCGGCGTCCGCCTTGCCTTTGCGCACGCTTTTGTGTAGAGGCCGCCGCGTCCGCGCGCATCTTGCGCACGGACATATCGATGTCCGCGAC
>CBJKNR010000226.1:0-6325 GCA_966417555.1 uncultured Sphingopyxis sp. | reverse complement strand
TGCGGCGCGCCCGCGAGCAGGGTCTGGCTGTCGCCGCGGTTGGCAAAGCCGTTGGTGCCGATCGTCGACACATATTCCTTGTCGAACAGGTTCGTCGCATTGGCCGGGATCGAGATGCGGTCATTGAGGCGATAGCCGATGCTGGCGTCGACGATCACGAAGCCGCCGACCGCGGCGTCATTCTCGTACGAATAATAGCGCTTCGAGGTATAGTTCGCACCCGCGCGCACGAAGAAGCTGCCGATGTCCCAGGTAATTTCACCCTTCGCGAGATGCTTGGGCGAGTTGACTACCGTCTTGCCCGCGGTCGCCGCGACCACCGCGCCGGCCGCGTTCACGACATCGTCCTGATATTCGGAGTCATTGTAGGCGTAGGAAGCGAAGAGCGAGAGTTCGGGGGTGACGCGAAAGGTTCCCGCCGCCTCGACGCCCCACGAGCGCACGTCGCCGACATTCTGCAGGATCGCGGGGTTGCCCTGGATGCCCGACCCGTTGGCAAAGGCGATGATGCGGTCCTTGAAGTCGACATAATAGCCCGCGATCACGCCCTGGAAGCGCGACGACCTGGTGCGGAAGCCGAGCTCGTAGGTTGTCGACGTCTCGGGCTTCAGGTCGAGCGCGTCGAAGCCCGCCTGCGTCGTCGCGAAGGGACCGCCGGTCGCCGAGCTTTCGAACGCGCGCATATTCTCGGTATAGCTCGCAAACAGCTCGTTATCGTCGTTCAGGCGATAGAGCAGCCCCGCCTGCGGCAGGAACCAGTCCTTCGCCTCGGTCCTGCCCGACGCGAGCCCGCCGCTGACGATCGGCGTCGCATCGTTGGTGACGCGCAGCCCCTTCCAGCCCGCGTTGACCTGGAAGCTGCCGAGGTCGAGCGTGTCCTGCACATGATATTGCAGCGTCTGGGTGTTGAAATCGAAATCCCACTGCGTCGCGAGCGGGTCCTTCGGGAATTTCAGGCTGCCGCGGCTCGGCGCGCCCGTCGTATCGGCGAGGCCATAGAAGCGGCGCGCCTGGTTGAAGTCATTGTCCTCGTACCACATGCCGATTTCGAACTTGTTGGCGCCGACCTCGAACAGGCTGGAGGCGACGATGCCATAACGTTCGATTTCATATTCGGTCGTGCGAATCGTCATCGGCGCGCCGCCGGGGGTGGTCACATAGGGTGTGAACCACAGGCCGCGGCCTTCGTTGCCGTGATAATAGCCGGTCGCCCTGAAGGTCCAATATTCGCCGAGTGGCGCTTCGACGCCGAGCCCGGCGAGCCAGTCCTTGCGGAGCCCGGCGGCGTCATAATAGGCGTCGTCGACGGTCGCGATCGGCGCGGGGAAACTCTCGCCCACGCCGGCGTAAGGCGCGACATAGGGCGTACCGAGCGGCAGCGTCCCGTTGGCGACGCCGGTGTTATAAGCGGCGCGCGCCGACTGATTCTGGTAGATTTTGGCGACCTGCACGGCGAGGTCCCAATTCTTTGCAAAATTGTCCCAATTATAGCCGAGGCGGCCGATCATCTCGGCGCTCAGATCCTGATAGTCGTTTTCGCGGCGGTCCGAATAGTTGACGAAGCCGAAGAACTGCCCGTCGCCGACCGGCTGGACGATCCGCGCGTTGACCTGGTGCTGGCGCTGGACGCCGTCGCCTTTCCACTTGTCGGCATCCTGCCACGCGTAGCTCAGCGACAGGCGCGGGCCGCCCGACATCAGCGCGCCGCTGTCGAGGCGGACGAAAGCGCGCTTGGTCTCGTCGCTGCCATAGGTGCCCGACGCCTCGACGCCGAATTCCTCGGCAGGCTCGCGCGAGAAGAATTCGATCGTGCCGCCAAGGTTGCTCGTCGACGCCGCCGCGAGCGCGCCCGCGCCCTGCGCCACTTCGACACGGCTGACATTCTCGCTGATGATCGCGCGGCTGATGTGCAGACCGTTGTGATTGCCATAATTCATGTCGCCCAAGGGGATGCCGTCGAGCGTGAAGCCGAGCTGGTTCTGCGAGAAACCGCGGATCGAGATGCGCGCCGACCATTCATAGGCGCCGAACGGATCGGCCGCCTGGAAATTGACGCCGGGAAGTTTGTCGATGGCTTTCAGGGGGCTGATGCCCGACACTTCGAGCGCGATGTCGGCGGCGCCCAGCTCCTGCACCTGACGCGCTTCGCCGCGACCGAGCACGACGATTTCCTCGACGTCGGCGCTTGCGGCCGCATCGACCGCGGCCTCTTCGGCGAACGCCGGCGCGGCCGCGAACATGGCGATTCCGGCGGCGCCGGTCAGCAGACGGTCCCTGAACATGGTGATCATTCGGTGAATCCCCTTTTCCCGGCGCCGAAATGACGCCGGGGTCGCGGGGGCATAGGCGGGCGATATTGCGATGCGGCGGCGAAGGCATGACAGCGCGATGACGCAATGAAGAAAGATCGGCGGCACGTCCTCGCTCCCGACGCACGAATAGATGGCAGGTGCGACGGTGGACCGACCCGTTCCACAGAGGCACAGGTTTTCCGATTTTCGATCGAGGTGAAAACAGGACTGAATATATAATCCAGTTAATATTTATAACCCATAATCCGCAGTTTTCTTGGATAATCAATAAGTCAATAGTTTACATGGTTGGTAAACAGCAAAAAATATCAATAACATCGGGAACCTTTCTGTTTGTGTATGAATATCGCGCGTAGGGACCAGAAGTGTACGAAGGGGATGTCTCATGCCTTTGTCTCGTTTCGCAATCCGCCCATCTCACCTCATCCTGATCCCGGCGTGCCTCGCGCTCGCGGCGTGTGAATCGTCGGGCAGCTATCGGGTCGGCAGCGTCGGCAGCGGCGGCGCGACCGGCGCCACGGGGCCTGCTGGCCCCACCGGGCCCACCGGCGCGACCGGCCCGGCCGGCCCCGCTGGCCCCGCCGGTCCGGCCGGCCCCGCAGGCGGCGGCCTCGGCCTTGGTGATGCCGGCGCGCTCGCCGTCGGCGGGCTCGTCGGCCCGGGCGGCGTCGCAGGCACCGGCCTGCTCGCCAACACGGGCGATCCCGCCGCGACCAATCCGGTGATCGGCAATGTGCTGGTCAAGACGGGCGGCCTCGTGAACGTGATCGCAGACAAGGGCCTGCTGCTCGCAAGCGCGGTCGACGGCAAGATTCCGGGGGACACCGACCTCGTCGGCACCGTCATCGGCGTCGTCAAGAGCACCGGCGTCGCGCTCGTCCAGACGGGAAGCGGTCAGCAATATCTGGTCGACGGCCTTGCCGCCGCGCCCGGCGAGCTGATCACCGCGTCGATCGGGAAGGCGATCGCGATCGGCAGCCCCGGTGCCTCGCCGCTGATCGGCGCGAGCATCCTGTCGCCCGGACAAACCAACGGCAGCCTGCTCACCGTCGGCGTCGGATCGGGCGGACAGCTCGTCACGCTCCAGCCCGGCACCGGCGGCAATCTGCTCGGCGGCGTCACCGGCGGACTCACGGGCGGCACGCCCGCCGGAACCCCTGTCGCGCTCGTCAGCAATGTCGTCACGACGGCAACCGGCGCGGTCGGTCAGGTCACCAACGGCCTGACCGGGGGCGCAACCGACGGGGGCACTGCGGTCGATCCCGTGACCGGCCTCGTCACCGGGGTGACCGGCACCGTCGGGGGTGTTCTCGGCGGCCTGAAGCCGAAGCGCGGTAACTGAAGCCGCACTGCATGCGCAACCTGCGCTACGCTTGCGCCGCGGTGGCCGGAGCCCTGCTCGTCCCCGCCGCGGCGCTCGCGGCCCAACCCGCGGCGACGCCGCTCGACGGCCGCCCGCCGCTCGCCCCCGATCGCAGCCGCGACCCGCTGCCCGATCCCGAGGCGAAACCGCTTCCGCTCGGCAAGGTCGAACTCGGCGCGCGGCCCGACGTCGCCATTCGCGAAATCCGCTTCGTCGGCGCGGGGGTGCCTGCCAATGTCGGCCGCGCAGCGCAGCGCTTCGTCGGCAAGCCCGCGTCGTCCGACAATCTCGCGAAACTCGCCGCAGCGATGACGCGCGCGTACAACCGGTCGAGCGTCGCGCTCTTCACCCTCGTCATTCCCGAACAGGATCTGTCGGGCGGCATCGTTACCGTCGCCTCGGCCGAAGGCTATATCGGATCGGTGACGCTGAGCGGCGAGCGCGAAAGCGGCCCCGCGCCGCTCGTCGGCAGGATGGCGGAGCGCCTCGCCGGCCGGCGCCCGCTTCCGCGCGCGCGCTTCGAACGCGCGCTCGGCAATATCGCCGATATTCCGGGCGTCACCGTCACGCCGTCGCTCGCGCTCGGCACCGAACAGGGCGCGGTCGCGCTCGACCTTGCGATCGACGCGAAGAAGCCGACGCTCGGCCTCGGCTTCACGACGCGCACCAGCCAGTTCGTCAATGATGGCATCGTCGAGGCGAATGCGCGCGGCACCAGCCTGCTGCGCAGCGGCGACGAGACGCGGCTCACCGGCGCCGCAGCGGTCAATTTCAAATCCTTGCTCTATCTCGCGGCAAGCCATTCGACCCCGATCGGCGCCGGCGGCACCCGCGCCGAGCTTTCGGGCGCCGCGCTCCGCACCCGCCCCAGAGGGCTCGCGATCGACGGCGAGGCGTGGAGCGCGGGCTTCGGCGTCACCCACCCGCTGGTCCGCGCATCGCGGCGCAATCTCGTCGCGTCCGCCCGTCTCGATTATCTCGATTCGAAAAATGCACTGTTCGGCTCGACGATCGCCGCTGAAAAGACCTGGACGGCGAGCGGAAGCCTCGCGTTTCGTCTGAGCGAGGATCGCACCGTTGTCGGTGCACGCATCGGCGGCGGCAAGGGTCTCGATTTCGCCGGCGCACGCGTCGATCCGGCGGTCGGCGAGACCGGCTTCGCCTATGCCGACGCGGCGATCGAGGCGAACCAGGCGATCGGCAAGGCCTTCGTCGCGCGCGCCGCGGCGACCGGGCGCTGGACGCGCGACCGCCTCCCCGCGGCGCAGCGCTTCAGCGTCGGCGGTGCGACCTTCGGCCGCGCGTTCGACGACGGGCTCGTCAACGGCGATCGCGGCTATGCGGCATTCGGTGAATTCGGCTTCCGTCCCTTGCGGAGCGGGCGCTTTTCGAAAAGCGAGATCTACAGCTTCGTCGACTATGCCGATGTTACCCTGCTCGGCCGCACTGCGATTCCGCGCACGGGCTTCGAACTTGGCAGCTGGGGCGGCGGGGTTCGCGTCGCCTATGCCGAGAATGCGACGATCGGCCTCGAACTCGCCGACCCATGGAAACAGCCGGTGCCCGGGTTCGATCAGGATTTGCGCGTCGCGCTCAGCTGGAAATTGTCGATCCGCCCCTGATCGGGCGGGCCGACAGCAGCGGACGCATACAAGGTGTCGGCGAGCGGATAGAGTTCACGCTCCTCGCGTTCGACCCGCATTGCGAGCAGATCGAGGACGATCTTCGTTTCGCGGCAGAAGCCGGGCCAGTCCGCCGCGACGCGCCTCGCTGTCCACTTGTCGTCATAGGCGACGAAATCGGCCGCGAGACTGCCCATTTCCAGTTCGAACTCGCGCGTGATCCGCATCAGCTCGGTATCGCCCGTCGCCATCAGCCGCGGGTATAATATCCAGTCCTCGCATTTCAGGTGCCGGACGAGCGCATCGCGGAGCCGACCGCGCGCAGCGGCCAGATCGTCCGAAGCCGAAGGGTGCGGCAAATCCGTTATGCCGAGGATGATCCGCGACAGCGTCGCCAGCGCCGCATGCTCGGCGCGCAATCGCTGCATCTCGCGGTTCAAGGGCATAGCTCTCCACCGATGCGAGTGGTCCCTCGACCGCCATCATAAACCGTCGCCCGTGAAAGGAAAGCGAATCGCGCCGCTCCTTATTCCCCGGCGCGGCCCGAGCGATGGCATAGCCGGCCCGGGCGATGGGGTTCGGTCGGCAAATCGGCTTGTGCGTTGCGGGCAGGCGCCATAGAGTGCTATTGATTTTCTTTCGCAATAGCCGGAGGCAAAATGAGCGACGTCGACAGCATCGAAAAGCTCGAGGCGATCCTCGGGAAGACGCCGCCCGCAGTCAACCTCAAGGTCATCGACCATGTCGATGCGACCGCGCAGCGCTGGCTCGCGTCGTCACCGCTGATGTTCGCGGGTTTCGGCGGCGCGCGGGGCATCGCGATCACGCTCGGCGGCGGCGCGCCCGGCTTCGCCATCGCCGGACCCGGGGCGCTGTCGATCGCGCTCGCCGCGCTCGACGATCCGGTGCTCGCGGTACCCGGCGCCAGCTTCGGTTCGCTCTTCCTCGTCCCCGGCATTGGCGAGACACTCCGGATCAACGGCACCGTCGCCGCAGTGGCGGACGATCTCGCGCAGATCGCCGCCGCC
>CBJKNR010000225.1:0-6329 GCA_966417555.1 uncultured Sphingopyxis sp. | reverse complement strand
TCGTTGATCTCGATCTCGATATTGTCGTCGATCACCGGATAGACCCAGACGCTCGAGAAGCTGGTGTGGCGCCGCGCTGAACTGTCGTAGGGCGAGATGCGGACGAGACGATGCACACCGCTTTCGGTCTTGGCATAGCCATAGGCATTCTCGCCCTTCACCAGCATCGTCGCCGATTTGATGCCCGCCTGTTCGCCCGCCTGATATTCGACGAGCTCGACCTTCATCCCGCGCTTTTCGGCCCAGCGCATATACATGCGCTGGAGCATCTCGGCCCAGTCCTGGCTTTCGGTACCGCCGGCACCGGCATGGACCTCGATGTAAGCGTCGTTCGCGTCGGCCTCGCCCGCAAGCAGCGCCTTGATCTTGTCTTCCTCGGCGCGCGCGGCCAGCGATGCCAATGACGCCACCGCCTCGTCGACCATCGCCTCGTCGCCTTCCATCTCGGCGAGTTCGATCAGCTCGGCGGTGTCATCGCGCTCGCGTTCGATCGCGCGTGTCGCGGTGATCGCCTCGTCGAGCCGGCGGCGTTCGCGCATCACCTCCTGCGCGGCCTTCGCGTCGTTCCACAGCGTCGGGTCCTCGACCTTCGCATTGAGTTCGTCGAGCCGCCGCACCGCGCGGTCCCAGTCGAGAAAGCGGCGCAGCAGCGCCAGCGCGGCGCCAATCCTGTCGATATGATCCTGCGCTTCGGCGCGCATGTCCTTGCTCCTGAAATATGTTGGTCCCGCCCTTACGGCCTCATGAGCCGCAGGGGAAGACGGCGCGCAGCGTCAGATGATGCCGCCGCGGTCGTCGAGGAAGTCGCTGTCGGTGCGGCTGGTCGAACCCTTTTGCGAGGGGCCGCCGGTCGTCCGCCGCTGCGTCCGGATCGGCTTGATCTCTTCCTGCCGGATCGTCCGCCGCGGCTCGCTTTCGGGTTTGAACGCCTCCCAGATGATCGACGCCTTGGGATCGGTGCCCGGCCAGCTGCCGTAAACGCGGCGGCCCGACTGGCGGTCGATGCGCACCATGCGCACACCCTTGGGCGCGGCAAAGGGAATCGGCTGGCGATCGGCGAGCGCGGCGAGCGCGAAATCCTTGAAGATCGGCGCGGCGTAGCTGCCGCCCTGCGCATAGCCGCCCATGCTGCGCGGCTGGTCGAAGCCGATATACATGCCCGCGATCACATCGGGGGTGCCGCCGACGAACCAGACGTCGTTGGGGCCGGTGGTCGTGCCGGTCTTGCCGAAGAGCGGCACATCGAGGTCGCGCAGCCGCACCGCGGTGCCGCGCTGGACGACGCCTTCGAGCATATGGACGACCTGATAGGCGGTGATCGGATCCATCAGCTGCTTGCCCGATTTGGTGAAGCGCGGCATCGGCCGGCCGTCCCAATCCTTCTTGTTGCAGCCCTCGCACGGTTTCCAGTTCGCGGGGAAAATCACCTTGCCGCGGCGATCCTGCGCATAGTCGATCACGCGCGGCCTGAGCGCGCGCCCGTGATTGACGAGCATCGCATAGGCATTGGTCAACTTCTCGACCGTCGTCGACCCCGCGCCGAGCGCGGTCGAGAGATAGGGCTCGTGCTTGCCGATCCCCATCGTCTGGATCATCTCGACCACCGGCTCCATGCCGACCTGGCTCGCCGCGCGCACCGTCATCAGGTTGCGCGACTGTTCGAGGCCCCAGCGCATCGTATGCTCGCCCGACCCGCCGCCGCCGCCGAAGTTGCGGAAGCATTTGTTGCCGAAGCGCGCGCCCTGATAGACGCAGAAGGGCCCGTCGACGATCATCGTCGCGGGGGTCATGCCATTGTCGAGCGCGGCGGCGTAGACGAAGGGCTTGATCGTCGAGCCCGGCTGGCGTTCGGCCTGCGTCGCGCGGTTGAACGGCGACAGGCGGACGTCGAAACCGCCCTGCATCGCATAGATGCGGCCCGAATGCGGGCTTTCGACGACCATGCCGCCCGACACTTCGGGAATGTTGCGCAAGGCATAGTTGCTGCCGCCGGTCGATTTGACGACGATCAGGTCGCCCGCACGCATCGCCGAAAAGGCGCTGCCGCCGGTCTTGCGATAGCCCATCGTCGCGGCGCTCGCGGGCAGCGTGCCGGTGTCGCCATTGGCGAAGCCGATGCGCGCCGCGCCCGCCGATTTCGACAGCACCGCAGCAACGCGCCAATTGTCGTAGTCGATGCCGATAAAGCTCGACGCGAGGCGGCTCTGCCACTGGTCGTCGGCCTCGATCGTCGCGATCGGTCCCGACCAGCCCTTGCCCGCGTCGTAGCGCTGGAGCCCCTTGCGCAGCGCCATCGTCGCGCCCTGCTGCATCTTCGTGTCATAGGGGGTGCGGACCCAGAGGCCGCCGGCGTAGACGCTGTGCGGGCCGGTGTCGGCGGTTTCGCCGAACTGGGCGATCAGCTGGCGCCGCACCTCTTCCATATAATAGCCGCCGACCTGCGCGATCGCGGTGTTGCCGGTATTGGTGAGGCCGAGCGGCATCGCGCGCGCCGCATCGCGCTGCGCCGCGCTGATCCAGCCATTGTCGTACATCGAGCCGAGCACGAAATTGCGCCGTGCCAGCGCCTCGCTTTCGAAGCGCGCGCGGCCGTATTTCTCGGGCGCCTTGGGCAGGATCGCGAGGAACGCCATTTCGTGGAGCTGGAGCTGGTCGACATCCTTGTCGAAATAGGCGCGGCTCGCCGCCTGCACGCCGAAGCTGCGGCGCCCGAGCGGGATTTCGTTGAGGTAGAGCTCGAGGATCTGCTCCTTGGTCAGTGCGCTCTCGATGCGCATCGCCAGGATCGCCTCGCGCACCTTGCGGCGATAGCTGAGTTCGTTTGTGAGCAGCAGGTTCTTCGCGACCTGCTGGGTGATCGTCGAGGCGCCGACGGGGCGGCCGCTGTTGGTCAGATTGGTGACGATCGCGGTCGCGATGCCCGGATAGTCGATGCCGCCGTGGCTGAAAAAGGTCTTGTCCTCGGCCGCGAGGAAGCTGCGCACGAGGAGCTGCGGATATTCGCTATATTCGAGCTGGACGCGGCGTTCGCGGGCATAGCTGTGCACCGGCTTGCCCTCGCCATCGCGGACCATCGTCGGCAGCGGCGGCTCATAGTCGCGAAGCTGGTCGACCGAGGGCAGGTCGCGCGCGAAAACCGCCCAGATCAACGCGATACCGAGAAGCCCGGCAAGGATCAGCCAGCCGAGCCAGCGGAACCAGCGCCGCGTCCACATGTCGCGGAACCAGGCGATGACGGCATTGCCGTCGCGGCGGAGGCGAAGGCGGAAATCGGGCGGACTGTCGGCGGCCATATGCCTTCGCCTCTAGAGCCTGCGCGGCCGAAAGGGAAGTATGGTTGCGGCGAGGTGTATCAGCGCGCGCGCACCGTCAGGTCGCGCAGCGCAGCGCCGAGCATGGCTGCCGTTTCGGCGCGCACGGCATCGGCCGAAACGCGGTCCTCCTCATAAAGCATCTCGTCGGCGGCAAAGCCGATTTCGACCGCGAGCCGCAACCGCGACCACAGCGCTTCCCGATCGACCGGTGCGAGATGGGGAAGGCAGGCATCGGCGAGCCGGTCGGTGACGTGGCGATGCGATTCGAGGCGCACGTGCCCGAGCTGCGGCGAGGCGTGGAGCGCGCGCAATATCCACACCGCGCCCGGCTCGCTGCGCGTCACCGCGGCGTTTTCGGTCAGGAGATCGCCCACATGGTCGGCCATCGCGGCAATCCCGCCGGGCGCATGGCGGGCAAGCCACGCGTCGAGAACGGCGTTCTGGCGATCCATCAACCGCCGCCCGAGCGCTTCGAGCACCGCATATTTGTCGCCGAAATAGCGGTAGAGCGCGGGCGGCGTGAGGCCCGCACGCGCGGCGATCATATTGGTCGAGATGCGCTCGATCCCGACCTCGGCAAGCAGTTCGCCCGCAACGTCGAGCAACCGCCCCTGCGTCTGGCGCGCACGATCCTGCTGCGGCGGGCGGCGGGCGGCCAGGCTCATCGCGCCCGGCCGCGGGCGCTGACCGGCCAGATATCGACGAGCGTATCGCCTGCGACGACATGATAATTGTCATAGAGATTCACCGTCGGGTCGCAGTGCGGCACGATCAGGCTCACCGGGTCGCCGGGCCGGAGCGCATGGCCGATGTCGGGCGCAATGAGCGCGGCATGCTCGTCGCCCATGAAGGCGAAGAAGGCGGCTTCGGGGGCGCCGCGCTGCACCACCGCGACGCCGCCGTCGGTCGAGAGCGACTTGTAGCCCGAATCGATCGTGACGAGGCCGCTGTGGTTCGCGCTGACGACGCGCGCGTCGACGCCAAGCGAAACCTCGAACGGGGACTCGCCGCCGCCCGCGAGATCGCAGTCGAGATATTGCTTGTCCATGAAGATGTAAGAGCCCGCCTGCAGCTCGGTGAAGACGCCGAGTTCGAGGTCGATGCGGTGGGTGCCCGTGCCCGACCCGGTAACGATTTCAGGCGCGAAACCGGCGTCGGCCAGCGCGGCGATCACCTCCTGCAGCCAGGCCGTGCGCTCGACGATCGCGGCGCGGCGCTCGGCATAGCTTTCGATATGCTGCTGCGACCCGCAATAATATTGCACGCCGCGATATTCGAGGTTCGGCGCCCGGTCGATCGCGTGTGCGAGCGCGACCGCGGCCTCGGCCGAGGCGACGCCCGTGCGCGCGATGCCGGGGTCGATGTCGATGATGACGTCGAGCCGCGCGCCGGCGGCGGCGAGCGCCGCCTGCAGGCGTTCGGCGACCGCCGGATGGTCGACGACCGCCATGAGGCCGCCCGCGGTCCTTGCAAGCTTCGCGAGACGGTCGATCGCCGCGGGCGCGGCGACGGGCGAGGTGATCAGGATGCCGGGCACGCCGCCCCCGGCCAGCACCTCGGCCTCGCCGATCTTGGCGCAGCAGACGCCGACCGCGCCCGCCGCGATCTGGCGGAGCGCGATATCGACGCTCTTGTGCGTCTTGGCGTGCGGACGCAGCGCGACCCCCCTTTCCGCGGTCAGCGCCGCCATTTTCGCGATATTCCGGTCGAGCGCATCGAGATCGAGCACCAGCACGGGCGTGTTGAGATCGGCGCGCGAGCCCTGGCGGCCGATCAGATGGTCGTGCAATTCACGGTCGGTCGTCATGCGAACAGGGCCTCCAGATGGGGATTGAGGAATTTTCCGTGCGGGTCGGCGGCGCGCCGTACCGCGATATAGCGCCCCGCCATCGGGTAAAGTGCGGCGACGTCGGCGCGGCTCAATGTGTGGCGTTTCGCCCAATGAGGGCGCCCGCCCCCGCTGCGAAAGATGGCCTCGGCATCGGCAAACAGCGCCGTCCATGGCATCTTCGCATATTGGTGCATCGAGATCGCCGCGACCGGCCCCGCGTTCATCGGACTCATCCAGATATCGTCGGCGGCGACGGTGCGATATTCGAAAGGAAAAGTCACCGGCAGGCGTTTCCTGCGGATCCAGCCGACGACATCCTCCAACGCCTCGAGCCCGGCCTCGCGCGGCATTTCATATTCCATCTCCTCGAAGCGGATCGTGCGATCGGAAGGGAAGATGCTGTGCGCGGGACCGCGGCGACGCCCCGATATGCCGCTTTTCATCATCAGCCGCTGGAGAAAGGGCGTGAGGAACGGCAGGCGCGCCGCGATGCCGAGGATGCGGCGGAAGGTTGCCTCCTCCATGTCGGTCGTCGTGGACGGCGGATCGCAGGGATCGCACGGATCGAGCGTCTTCAGGATCACATGGTCGCTGTGCGGAAAGAACCAGAATTCGATATGGCGGTGCTGCGCCGCGAGTTCGTCATAGCTCTCGCGAATCTCCGCCCAGCGCCGTTTTTCGATTCGCTCGGCGAGATGAAAGGCGGGAACGACCGCGACCTCGATCCCGGTCGCGACCCCGAACAGCCCGAGCGACAGGCGCTGCGCCTGATAGAGATCGGCGTTGGTGGCGGCGTCGCACCAGCGCGCCTCGCCATCGGCGCCGACGAGCCGGAAGCCGCGCGCGAAGGTCGAGAGCGAACCGAGGGCGACCCCGGTGCCATGCGTGCCCGTCGCCATCGCGCCCGCGAGCGACTGCGGATTGACGTCGCCCTGGTTGGCGAGCGCAAGCCCCTCCTCCCACAGCGCCGCGGTCAGTCGCCGGATGCTCCATCCCGCCGGAATGCGCGCGGTCCGGCGATCGGCGGCGACGTGGAGCGCGCCCGCCATATCGTCGAGGCTGACGATCAGATCGCCCGATTCGCAAAGCGGCACGAAGCTGCGCCCGGCGCCGGCGACGCGCAGCCGGTCCGCGCTACGGATGAGCGCGGCGAGTTCGTCCTCGCTTTGCGGACGCGCGATCGC
>CBJKNR010000224.1:0-6370 GCA_966417555.1 uncultured Sphingopyxis sp. | reverse complement strand
GAGGCGCGGGCGTCAGGCGCGCGGACGCTCGAGCTCAATATGGAACCGAGCCAGGGCAGCTACTGGTTCGACGAGGCGCGCCACGGGCCGGCAACCCAGCTGGTGCCGGCGTGGGTGGAGGAAATGCTGGGCTAGCGACGCGACGCGAAGAAATCGCGAAGCACGCCCGCCGCTTCGGCGTCGCCGATGCCGTCATAAATCTCCGGCCGATGATGGATCGTCGGCTGCGCGAAGGTTCGCGGGCCGTGGACCACGGCGCCCCCTTTTGGATCGTCGGCGCCATAATAGAGGCGCGCGATCCGGGCATGGGCGATCGCGCCGGCGCACATCGCGCAGGGTTCGAGCGTGACATAGAGGTCGCAGCCGTCGAGGCGTTCGTTGCCAAGCTTCGCTGCCGCCATGCGAATCGCGACGATTTCGGCGTGGGCGGTCGGGTCGTGCGCTTCGCGCGGACGATTGTGGCCTTCGGCGATGATCTCGCCGTCCTTGACGATCACCGCACCGACGGGCACTTCGCCCCATTCGGCGGCGATGCGAGCCAGATCGAGCGCACGGCGCATCGGTTCGGGGAGCGGAAATCCGGACATTTCTCCCCGCTAATCGCTTGACGAATCTCCCGCAAGCCGATAAGCGCGCGCCTTTCCCGGCCCAACCGGTCCTTTCGGCGCCTATTGCGCCAACCGGCACGCCGCCCAGATTTTGTGAGGAAGAAGACGATGTCGCGCATTTGCGAACTGACCGGCAAGGGCCGCCAGGTTGGCCACAATGTCAGCCACGCCAACAACAAGACCAAGCGCACCTTCCTGCCCAATTTGCAGAATGTGACGCTGCTTTCGGACGCGCTCGGCAAGGGCGTGAAACTGCGCGTGTCGACCCACGGCCTGCGCTCGGTCGAGCATAATGGCGGTCTCGACAACTGGCTGCTGAAGGCCGGCGACGACCAGCTGTCGGCAACGGCGCGCAAGCTGAAGAAGGAAGTGGCGAAGAAGCTGGCCGAAAAGGCCGCTTGACGCCCCCTCGAATCGTCGATGCAATCAGGCCGCCGGCTTACCGCGCGGCCTTTTTGCTGTCCGGCGCCCTTTTGGGCGGCAAGTCCACCAGCTCGAACTGCAGCAACAGGCTGCGCTGCCAGACGTTGAAATTATTGTCGGCAACGAGCCACAGAAAGGTGCGCCCGCTCTCGACCGAGACCGCCGCGCCTTCGTAATTTTCGGCGAGTGGCCGGGGCACGCGGCCGATCGTGCGTGCGTGAACGACGGCATCCTTCACAATATCCGCCGGATCGACGATCGCGACGATCGTCGTGAAAACCGGATTGAAACCGAGACGACGGTGAACGAGCAGGATGCGCCCGTCGGGCAGCGCCGCCGCGTCGCTGACCAGCCCGCGCCCGTCCGAATCGTAGAAAAAGCGGAGCGGAGCGGGGCCGGGCATCGCCGGATCACTCGCATAGATCAGCCCCTCGCGACCGCGCGAATCGCCGTCCGCATTCTCGGAAAAGATGATCGTCCGCCCGCCGGCGAGCCGCACCATCGCCTCGGGCCCGCTATTCTTCGGCCAGCGCGGTTCGGGCAATTTGTGGCGCGATTCGATTTTCGAAAGATCGGGATCGAGCCGCCACACCTCGTTGACCACTTCGAGCGCGAGCCAGATCTTGCCGCTCTTCCGGTCGACATATATCGCCTCGGTGTCGGCCATCGACTTGCGCGCGGGTCGCCCATCGACGGTGGGCAGGGGCCGAATCCGGACCGCGGAAACCACGCCGTGCGAATCGAGCGACAGGCGCGTCGCATATCCATTGTCGCCGACAAGCAGGAATGCATCCGGCCCCGTCCGCGCGAGCGCGGAGAAGCCGCCGAAACGGCTGTGCGGGCTGACGAGGCGCCAGCCTTTCACGAAACGCATCGTGCCGTTTGTCCCGGACGCGAAAACGAGGGGGCGTGCCGCCGCACGCTGGGTCAGGACCTCATCGCCGCGCGTCACGGCGCCGGGCACCGGGCCGAGCGCGATGAAGATCAGGGCGGCGTAGACGAGGCGGCGCATCGCGGCGGGGTTAGGGCGCCCGCCCGGGAAAGAAAAGCGTTTCGCCGCAGAAAGCTGAACGCGAGCCAACAATGATGTTCAGGCTTGGCTCAATGCGAATCGGGCAGAACATCCTCATCGACCACAGCCCTGAAGGGCCGAACGACGAAAGAAGGAGAACGATGATGAAAAAGATGGTGACTCTCTCGATCGCCGCCCTGATGTCCACCGCGACGCTGGGCTTGGCAACACCCGCCGCGGCACAGAACGGCTATTACGACCGCGACGGCTATTCGAGCTATTACAGCGGCTACGACCGCGACGACCGTCGCTACGACCGCCGCGACTATCGCCGCTATGATCGCCGCGATTACCGCAATGATCGCCGCTATTACCGGGGCGACCGCCGCCATTATCGCCAGTGCGACAAGGGCACCGGCGGCACGGTGATCGGTGCGATCGCGGGTGGTCTCGCCGGCCATGAAATCGCCGGTCGCGGCGACCGCACGGTCGGCACGATCATCGGCGGTGCCGTCGGCGCCCTCGCCGGCCGCGCGATCGACAAGGGGAATGACGGCTGCCGTTAAGAGGCTGTCCCGACCCCCAATAATTTCCTCTCCCCTGTTCCCCCGTCCGGCCTGCGCCGGGCGGGGTTTTTCTTGCGTCGAGGCGACGCGGGAGCGGGCCTTGCCTTAAAGGCGGGGAAAGCCTAGGTTTGCCGCCAAGTGCACGTTCGCGGTTTTGCGGGCGCGTGAGCAGACAGGTAACAATAGCCATGCGGCAAATGGCAGCGCCATCGAGGCGACCGCCGCGGCCGGGCCCGGCGGCGAAAGGACGAAAAGCGGGGAGCGTCGAACGCGCACTGCCGATCACGCGGCCGCGCAGCTATGCCGCGATCGATCTGGGCACCAACAATTGCAGGCTTTTGATCGCGCGCCCGCAAAATGGCGAGCTCGTCGTGATCGACGCCTTTTCGCGCATCGTCCGGCTCGGCGAAGGGCTGCACGGCACCGGCCGGATCAGCGAGGCGGCGATGGATCGCACCGTCGCGGCGCTGTCGATCTGCGCCGACAAGCTGCGCCGGCGCCATGTGTCGCTGTCGCGCGCGGTCGCGACCGAGGCGTGCCGCCGCGCGAGCAATGGCGAGGAGCTGGCCGAACGCGTCCGCCGCGAGACGGGCATCGTACTCGACATCATCTCTGCCGCCGAAGAGGCACGGCTTGCCGTGCTCGGTTGCCACAATCTGATGGAGCCCGGCGAGGGGCCTGCGCTGATTTTCGACATCGGCGGCGGATCGACCGAGCTGATGCACGTCGACGTGTCGGACCATGATGTCCAGATTCGCGACTGGATCAGCGTGCCGTGGGGCGTCGTCTCGCTCACCGAACATGCCCCGCTCCCCGATGACAGCCTCGCCGGAAGGCAAGCCGCCTATGCGCATATGCGCGACGTGACGCGCAAGGCCTTTGCCGCGTTCGCCGATCGGGCCGAGCGCTTCGCCGGCCAGTCGCTGCGCTTGCTGGGCACCAGCGGAACCGTCACGACGCTCGCGAGCGTCTTCCTCGACCTGCCGCGCTATGACCGGCGCGCGGTCGACGGACTCGTTGTCCCGTCGGACGCAATGCGCGACATCAGCCGCCGCCTCGCCGACGCGAGCATCGCCGACCGCGCCGAAATCGCCTGCATCGGCCGCGAGCGCGCCGACCTGGTCGTCGCGGGCTGCGCGATTCTGGAAAGCATCATCGACCTGTGGCCCGCCGCGCGCGTCGGCGTCGCCGACCGCGGCATCCGCGAGGGCATATTGCGCACGCTGGCGATGCAGGGCCGCGACATCCCCGTCACCCGCCGCGAATATCGCAAATGAGCCGGGCGAGCGGAAAGGGCGGATCGGGCCGCGGCGGCCTGCACGTGCGCGTCAAGACCGCGAAGCGGCGCAGCGTATCGTCGACGCGCTGGTTGCAGCGGCAACTCAACGACCCCTATGTGCGCCGCGCGCAGGCCGAAGGCTATCGTTCGCGCGCCGCGTACAAGCTGATCGAACTCGACGAGAAATTCGGCTTCCTCAAGAAAGCGCGCGCGGTGGTCGATCTCGGCATCACACCGGGCGGCTGGTCGCAGGTCGTGCGCAAGGCGAACCCGCGCGCGCGCGTCGCGGGGATCGATCTGCTGCACTGCGAGCCGATCGAGGGGGTCGAAATCCTCGAATTGGATTTCATGGACGATGCGGCACCCGATGCGTTGATCGAAGCGCTCGGCACCGCGCCCGACCTCGTCATTTCAGACATGGCGGCGAACACCGTCGGCCATCCGCAGACCGACCATCTGCGCACGATCGGCCTTGCGGAAACCGCCGCCGATTTCGCGGTGCAGAACCTGCTGCCCGGCGGCGCCTTTGTTGCCAAGGTGTTCGCGGGCGGCGCCGACCGCGAGCTTCTGACTTTACTAAAACGACACTTCTCGACGGTAAAACACGCAAAGCCTCCCGCGAGCCGCAAGGGGTCGCCCGAACTTTATGTCATCGCGCAGGGGTTCAAGGGGCGCAGCGATGCCGTGGAGGCGGAGACGGACTAATCGGGTAATGGGTCGAACCGGGGGAGAATGTTGATGGGCAAGTCGAAGCAGTCGGTTGCGGCTGTGACGCTCGCGGCACTGATGCTGGCATCGTGCGGCGGAGGCAGCGAAGGCACATTGAGTGGCAGCCCGGTCACGGTCACTCCGACGCCGAGCCCCACGCCGACGCCCACTTGCGCCCTCGCCTCGCGCCAGGCCTTTGCAAAGGCGGTCATCGACGAATGGTATCTTTTCCCGAACGACGTTGCGAGCGGCGTCAATCCGGGAGCGCACAGCAATGTCCAATCCTATATCGACGCGCTGGTTGCGCCGGCGCGCGCGCTGAACAAGGACCGTTTCTTCACCTACATCACCTCGATCGCCGAGGAGAATGCCTTCTACGCCAGCGGGTCGAGCGCGGGCTTCGGCGTTCGCATGGCCTATGATGCGGCGAATCAGCGCATCGTGATCGCCGAAGCCTATGAAGGCGCGCCGGCCTTTGCCGCGGGGATCGATCGCGGGACGGCGATCATCGCGATCGGGACGAGCAGCGGCAATCTGCGCACCGTCGCGAGCATCGTCGCCGCCGAAGGAACCGCGGGACTTACCAATGCGCTCGGCCCGAACGATCCGGGGGTGAGCCGCGTGCTGCGCATCACCGACGCCGCGGGGACGCGCGACGTCACCGTCGCCAAGGCCGATTATTCGCTCGATCCGGTGTCGGATCGCTATGGCGCAAAGGTGATTACCGAGGGCGGCCGCAGTTACGGTTATCTCAACCTTCGAACCTTCATCTCGTCGGCGGACGACCAGCTGCGAACGGCCTTTGCCGATTTCCGCGCGCAGGGCGTCACCGACATCATCGTCGACTTCCGCTACAATGGCGGCGGCCTCGTCTCGACGGCGAACCTGATGGGCGACCTGATGGGCGCCGGCCGCGCCGGGCAGCTCTACTCGCAGACGCGTTTCCGTGCCAGCAAGTCCGCCGAGGACGAGGAACATCGCTTCGCGCCGGGCGCGCAGTCGATCACGCCGACGCGCATCGCTTTCATCGGCACGGGCTCGACCGCCTCGGCAAGCGAGCTCGTGATCAATTCGATGCTGCCCTGGCTCGGCACCAACATGACGCTGGTCGGCAGCAACACCTATGGCAAGCCGGTCGGGCAGATCGCACTCGACAAGGCCGAATGCGACGACCGGATGCGCGTGGTCGCCTTTGCGACCGGCAATGCGACGGGGCAGAGCGATTATTATGACGGGCTCGCGCCCAAGATCGCGAACAGCTGCGCCGCGAACGACGATTTGAGCCTGCCGCTCGGCGACCCGCGCGAGGCATCGATCCGCGCCGCGATCAACTTCCTGTCGGGCACCGCCTGCACGGCGCGGATCACCGATGCGGGCGTCGGCGCCGCGTCGCAGCGCAGCAGCGTCCGCGTCATCGCCGAGCCCGAAATGCTGACCCCCGACCGGCCGAGCGTCGCCCAGCGCGAGCTTCCGGGGCTCTTCTGATCGCGCGCCTGCCGCATCGCAGCAATTGACCGCGGCCGCAAAATCGGTCTAACGGCACCGCAGCGACAGGTTCCCCGGCAACGGGGAGCAGGGTCTTTCCGGGCTAGATCGAGGCGCCGTGACGGAGCTGATTTTGGCCGAGTGCAAGGAGCGAGGAGGGAGCGATGCTTTTGCATCGTGACCGACGAGCGACGCGGCAATCGACCAAAATCAGCCCGCCCCTTCGGGGTTGGCGCTGGAAGGCACTCGGACAGCGTCGCGTTGCTTGTCCGGGCAACCAGCCCAGCCT
>CBJKNR010000223.1:0-6375 GCA_966417555.1 uncultured Sphingopyxis sp. | reverse complement strand
CATCGTGCCCGCGAGCACGACCACCGAAGGCAGCAACTGCAGCAACAGCACGTCGTTGAGCGTGTCGAACGCCCACATGCCGCGCGTGATCTTGCGCACCGTCGAACCGGCAAAGGCGTTGGCGTGCCAGTCGGTCGAGAAGCGCTGGATGCGGTGGAAGCTGTCCTGCGTCACGCTGCGCATCATGCGCAGCGTAAAGGGGACGATGCCCGCCCACGCGACATGGCGGAGCAGCACCATCGCGAGGCCGAGCGCCGCCATCGCCGCGAACAGCGCGAAGGCGCCGTCGCGACGGCCGGCCGCCAGCGCGTCGATCAGGCGGCCCGCGAACAGTGGCACGAAAATCTCCGTGAGCGTCGCGGCGGTGATGAACAGGGCGATGAAGGCGCCGCGTCCGCGCTGCCCGGCCCAGTGGCGAAAGGTAAAGTCGAGGACACGGCGGATCGAATCCGCGCGGCCCTTTTCGGGTGTCGATGTCATATCATGAACCGGCGCCGGGGCGCCGTCTCCAAAGCGTTGTATCAGGGGGCGATCCGGTCGGAAAACCGGATCACGGAGGCTTCAGGACCTAGTGGTCGAAGCGCTCGAAGGCTCGAAACCTTCCGGGAGGGCATGCTGCGATCAAAAATTTCATTACGCCCTCCTTTCTTCGCATTGGAATGGACGGAAGACCTAACAACCTCGCATCCGTCTGGCAAGCCTGCGATTTTTCCGGCGTGCGTGGGCAGTTTGACAGCAAGAAACGGGGCGCGGCCGCGCGCGGTCGATGCGATGGCATCGGCATGAATGACATTATCGAAGATAGCATCGCCGCGGCGCTCGATCGCGAAGGCTGGGCCGTGCTGCCCCGGCTACTGAGTGCTGCCGAGTGCGAGGAAACTGCCGCGCTCTATGCACGCGAGGAGGGCTTTCGCAGCCATGTTTATATGGCGCGGCACGGTTTCGGGCGCGGCGAATATCGCTATTTCGCCTATCCGCTGCCGCCGCGCGTCGAGGCGCTGCGCGGGATGCTTTATGCGCGGCTCGCGCCGATCGCCAACCGCTGGCACGAACGCATGGGAATGGCGGTGCGCTTTCCGGCGGACCACGCCGATTTCCTCGCGCGTTGCCATGCGGCGGGGCAGCGGCGGCCGACGCCGCTGCTGCTGCAATATGGCGCGGGCGACTATAATTGCCTGCACCAGGACCTCTATGGCGAACATGTCTTTCCGTTGCAGGTCGCGGTGCTGCTGTCGGCGCCGGGTGAGGATTTCAGCGGCGGCGAATTCGTGCTGACCGAGCAGCGGCCGCGGATGCAGTCGCGCGCGGCCGTCGTGCCGCTCGGAAAGGGCGATGCTGTGGTGTTTGCGGTGAATGCGCGGCCGGTGCAGGGAAGTCGCGGCGACTATCGCGTCGCGATGCGGCATGGGGTGAGCGCGATCCGTTCGGGACGGCGACACACGCTCGGGATCATCTTCCACGACGCGGCGTGACGCCGCGGTCAGTCGCCCAGCGAGGCGATCAGATTGTCGCGCAGCTTCGCGACCGATTTCTGGACGTCGAAGAAGCTGTCGCCGAGCCCCGTCGCGTCGAACAGTTCATTGCCGATCTCGTGGCTGCGCAGTTCGCTGCCTTTCGGGGTCAGCCGGATGCGCACCTGGCGTTCGTCGGCGGGGTCGCGGCGGCGCTCGATGAAACCCGATTGTTCGAGCTTCTTGAGAATGGGGGTGAGCGTGTTCGATTCGAGGAACATCGTCTCGCCTATCTCGCCGACGGTCTGGTCGTCGCGCTCCCAGAGGGCGACGAGGACGATATATTGGGTATAGGTGAGCCCGAGCTTGTCGAGGATCGGACGATAGGCGCGGCCGAAGGCGAGGTTTGCCGAATAGACCGCGAAGCACAGGAACTCGCCCAGTTTGGGGCGGGCGGTATTGCTGCTTTTGGCTTGGGTCATCGGGGTTCCTTGGGCATTTTTCCGCAATCGGGCGGGTACGATGAAATCGGATGGCGCGGGTGTCAACCGGGCGGCGGGGAGATCGCCGCCCGATCGAGAATTCCGTCAGGCGAGATTGAGTTCGATGTCGATATTGCCTTCGACCGCCTTCGAATAGGGGCAGATCCTGTGCGCGAGATCGACGAGTTCACGCGCGACGTCGCGGTCGATGCCGGGGACCGAAATGTCGAGGCGGGCGCGGAGCACGAAACCGTCGGCGCCGCGGTTCAGCAGCTCGATCGTCGTGTCGGCTTCGGGGGCCGCCGGCAGCGTCACCTTCTTCTGCGACGCGGCGAGTTCGAGCGCGCCGATGAAGCAGGCCGACCAGGCGGCGGCGAAAAGATTTTCGGCCGCGGGGTGCGGCTGCGGCAGCGCGAGGTCGAGCACGCCGTTGGTGCTGCGGGCGTAGCCGTTGGCGCCGCCCTTGACGTGGGTCGTGCCGGAGAAGAGGATTTTGTCAGCCATGTTCAGGTTCCTTTTCAAAGATATTGATCGCATCCGTTTCTATCGGATGCGATGTAACTAGACGAAGAGCCTGCCTCAGTCAAGCGTACGAGATTAAATCGTACACGATTTAATCGTAAGATACTGGAATTAAGCGATGAAAATTTCGTCTGGACGATATTTTTCCGCCGGCTGCTGGCTCCTGACCTTGGATGCGGGCGCTACATTCGCCCTTCGCCATCACGCACCCCGATAGCACCGTTCCCCATCTCCTTCAGCAATCCCCGCCAATATTCGCCCAGCCGCTGCTGGAACAGCATCAGCTCGAACCCGTGCCGCGCGACCTGTTTCTGCGGGATGCTGTCCCAGCCGCTGTGTTCGACCGTCACGCGCGTCTCCGCACCGAGGCCTTCGAAACGCACATCGACCTCGGTCGCCTGATCGGCGGCGAAGCTCGGGATGCGCCAGCCGAAGGCGAGCCGCTCGCCCGGCAGCCAGTGGCGCACGGGTCCGATTTCCCACTCCGTCCCGTCGCCGAAGCGTGTGACGAGCCGCCCGTCCGGCCCTTCGGGATCGAAACGCAGCGCGCCGTCGCCCTGGCGCGAAAGCTGGAACAGCGGATGGCTTTTCCACCAGATCCCGATGTCGCGCGTAAAGGCGATGAACGCCGCGTCGGGCGACACTGCGACGCGCAGCGCGACGATCACCGCAGCGCTCATTCGCCGCTCTCGACATGCGCCTTGAACGCCGCGAGCTGGAGCGCCCACAGCGCCTCGGTTTCGGCGAGCCATTGCTTCAGCCCGTCTGTCGCCCCGTCTTTCAGCGAATAGATGCGCACCCGCGCGTCAAAGGCGGGATGCCCGTCCTCGACCAGTCCGCCCTCCTTCAGCGCGCGCAAATGCCGGCTCATCGCTGGCGGCGCGAGCCCGAGCGCGCCGGCAAGCTCGCCCGCGCTGCGCGGCCGTTCGCCGAGCAGCTCGACCGCGCGCCGCCGGACAGGATCGGCCAGCGCGGCAAATATGCGGTCGACTTCGCCGCTCAATCGTCAAGCCGCGTCTTGGTCGTGAAGCCGCCCTCGGCGTCCCACTCTTCCGAGGTCTTTTCCTCGACCGTCACGCCGAACGTCCAGATATGCCCCTCGGGATCCTTGGCGCGATAGGTGCGGTCGCCGTAAAATTGCGTTTCGGGCGCGGCGATGATGTCGGCGCCTGCGGCGCGCGCATGCGCGCAATGCGCGTCGATATCCTCGCCCGCGCCCAGCTGGACATGCACCGTTTGCGTGTTCTTGCCGCCGAGGTTGGCGGGGCTGCGATGGTCGTCGGACCATTCGTTGCCGATCATGATCGACGAATGGCCATATTCCATCTCGCTATGCGCGAGATTGCCGTCGGCATCGAGCAACACGAAGGCTGGCTCGAATCCGAACGCCGCCTCCAGCCAGCGGAACGCTGCCTTGGCGTCCCTGTAGCAGACGGCGCTCGAAAGCCCCTTGGAACGCGGATGATCGGCCATGTCTCGTCTCCCGAGCCGAGTCTATGATTTCCATTTCATAGAATATTTTCGTAGAATTGAAAGTACATGTTTTGCGCGGCGATTATGCTAGGCGGACCCGATGACCGACGACCTCAAAAGCCATATCGACGAGGCGATGACGCTCGCCGCCGCGCAACTCGGGAAAGGCCGCGTCGCCGACTATATCCCGGCGCTCGCCAAGGTCGATCCGGACAAGCTCGGCTTCGCACTCGCGCTGCCCGACGGCACCGTCCACACCGCGGGCGACGCTGACGAGCCCTTTTCGATCCAGTCGGTGTCGAAGGTGTTCACGCTCGCCTTGGCCCTCCGCCGCGTCGGCAGTTCGCTATGGGACAGCGTCGGACGCGAACCCTCGGGCAGCGCCTTCAACTCGATCGTCCAGCTCGAAAGCGAACATGGGATTCCACGCAACCCGCTGATCAACGCGGGCGCGATCGCGACGACCGACCGGCTGATCGACGGGCGCAGCGGCGATGCGGTCGCCGACGAGGTCGTCGATTTCATGCGCGCCCGCGCCGGCGACGATAGGGTGGCGATCGATTTCGACGTCGCCTTTTCCGAATCCGAAACCGGCGCGCGCAACCGCAGCCTCGCGCATTTCATGGACGCCTTCGACAACCTGACGCATCCGGTCGAGACGGTCGTCGGTGTCTATTTCCGCCAGTGCGCGATCGCGATGTCGTGCCGCCAGCTCGCGCGCGCCGGGCTGTTCCTCGCGATGGAGGGGCGCGATCCGCTGACCGGCGAGCAGCTGATCGAACCACATCGCGCGCGGCGCATCAACGCGATCATGATGCTCTGCGGCCATTACGACAATAGCGGCGAGTTCGCCTTCCGCGTCGGCCTGCCGGGCAAGAGCGGGGTTGGCGGCGGCATCCTGTGCATCGCGCCGGGGCAGGGATCGATCGCGGTCTGGTCGCCCGCGCTCAACGAGGCGGGGACATCATTGGCGGGTGCGGTCGCGCTCGAGCATTTCGCCTATGCGGCGGGATGGTCGGTGTTCGACTGACGCGTCAGTCGTCGGCGAGCAGCGCAAGTTTCACGCGCGCGGTGCCGCTGCGGTGCATGCCGATCTCGCGCGCGGCGGCCTGGCTGACGTCGATCACGCGGCCGCGTGAAAAGGGGCCGCGGTCATTGATGCGGACGATCACGCTGTCGCCGTTCGACATGTTGGTGACGCGCACCATGCTGCCGAAGGGCAGGGTGCGATGCGCCGCGGTCAGCTGGCCGGGGTCGAAGCGTTCGCCGCTTGCGGTGCGGTTACCAGCGAGTTCGTTGCCGTAATAGCTTGCCATTCCGCCATCGATTTCGGTTTCGCTATCAGCTGGCTGGACGATCTCGGCGATCGGATTGTCGGTGACTTCGACTTCTTGCGCCGCAGCCGAGGCCGTGAGCAGAAGCGGAAGCAGCATGGCTGAAAAGGCCCGCATGACATCATCCCCTTGTCAGAGGACGCGCCAAAAGCAGCGGCGGCGTGCCGAAGCAAGCCGCCGCGCGTTAAACTGAAATGATTTTGCGTCCGGATGTGCAGTTTGTTCGGTTTTAACCGAACAATAACTGTATTTATACGTCCAGATTCGCCACCGAAAGCGCGTTCGTCTGAATGAAATCGCGCCGCGGTTCGACCTCGTCGCCCATCAATCGTTCGAAGATTTCATGCGCGACATCGGCCTGTTCGGCCTCGACGCGCAGCAGCGAGCGGTTGGTGGGATCGAGCGTGGTTTCCCAAAGCTGCTCGGCGTTCATCTCGCCCAGCCCCTTGTAGCGGCTGATCGCGAGCCCCTTGCGGCTGTGCGCGAAGATCGCTTCGAGCAGCTCGGACGGACGCGTGACCGGATTGGCCTTTGCGTTCGTGGCCGCGGGCAAATCGCCCTCGTCGCCGTCGGCCGCCTCGGGCTCCACGTCCGCGACCGCGCCGCTCGCCTTCACCAGCCGGCCGGGGCGGGCGTAGGTGTCGGCCTGTTCGGCGGCGAGCTTATGCATCCGCCGCGCTTCTTGGCTGGCGAGAAAGCCGGCATCGATCGCATGATGGTCGCTGACCCCGCGCCAGCGGCGTTCGAGCGTATAGCCGCCGCACTCGACCGCCTCGACGGTCCACACGGCCTCGGCACCGCCGGTCAGCGCGCGCTCGGCGGCGTTGAGCCAGGTCGCGGCGGTCGCCGCGGCGCTGTGGCGGCCCGCAGTATCGAGATCGGGATCGAGCGCGCCGGTCAGCGCAAGCGCCTCGACCAGCCCGTGGTTGAGGGTGCGCGGCACATAGCGCATCAGCGCGCGCAGGCGCCGGCCATGATCGATCAGCCCGCGCAAATCCTGCCCCGAACGCGCGCCGCCCGTGGTTTCGAGCAACAGCGCGTCGATGCCGGGATCAACGAAATAGTTTTTGGGTGCAGTGTCGTTCTTTAGATAGGCTTCCATCCGCCCCTTGG
>CBJKNR010000222.1:0-6377 GCA_966417555.1 uncultured Sphingopyxis sp. | reverse complement strand
CCTGGTGAAGATCGGCACCGTCGAAAGCGACAGCGTCGGCTGCGCGATATAGTTGCGGGGATTGGCTTCAAGCTTGGTGCGGAACGCCGCGATCTCCTTCTTGCTCGCGGCGGGCCCGACGAGCATCCCGTAGCCGCCCGACCCGTGGACCTCCTTCACCACCAGCTCGGGCAGGCGGTCGAGCACCTCGCGCAGATGCTCGGGTTCCGAGCAGCGCCACGTCGGCACATTGGGCAGCAGCGCCTTCTCGCCCGTATAGAATTCGATGATGTCGGGCATGTAGGAATAGAGCGCCTTGTCGTCGGCGATGCCCGTGCCGGGCGCATTGGCGATCGTGATCCGGCCGGCGCGGTAGACGTCCCAGATGCCGGGCACCCCGAGCACCGAGTCGGCGCGGAAGTTGAGCGGATCGAGAAAATCGTCGTCGACGCGGCGATAGAGGACGTCGATCGGCGTATAGCCCTGCGTCGTGCGCATCGCGACGCGCCCGTCGACGACGCGCAAATCGTGCCCCTCGACCAGTTCGGCGCCCATCTGGTCGGCGAGGAAGCTGTGCTCGAAATAGGCGCTGTTGTGGATGCCCGGGGTCAGCACTGCGACCGTCGGTGTCCCGTTGCACGCCGGCGGCGCACAGGCGGCGAGCGATTTCAAGAGGTTGAGCGGATAATCGCCGACCTCGCGCACCGAAATTTTCGCGAACAGCTCGGGGAACATCTGGAGCATCGTCTCGCGGTTCTCGAGCATGTAGGAGACGCCCGACGGCGTGCGCGCATTATCCTCGAGCACATAGAATTCGTCGGCGCCGGTACGGACGATGTCGATCCCGCTGATATGCGTATAGACCCCGCCGGGCGGGTCCATGCCCATCATCATCGGCAGGAAGGCCTCGTTGCGCGAGACAAGTTCGACGGGAACGCGCCCCGCACGCAGGATTTCCTGCCGGTGGTAAATGTCATGGAGGAAAGCGTTCAGGGCGCGCACGCGCTGCTCGATGCCGCGCGACAGGCGGCGCCATTCGCTTGCCGAAATGATCCGCGGGACGACGTCGAACGGGATCAGCCGCTCGTCGGCCTCATCCTCGCCATAGACGTTGAAGGTGATGCCGGTAGTGCGGAAAAAGGCCTCGGCCTGCTGCGCCTTGCGCTGGATGCGCGCCGCATCCTCGCGGCCGAACCAGTCCGAATAGTCGCGATAGGGCGACCGGACCGCGCCCTCCCGTTCCGTCATCTCGTCGAAAAAGGAAATGCCCGACCCTTTCCACGCAACAGCCAATGTCCGGCCGCACCCGATGGCTGGGCGGGCGCGGCCCCATAGTTCCTGCCTGCTGCGTGCTTGTCTGGCTACGCGGCCGCCAAGCTTGTGAGGGGTGATGCTAATCGCGCCCGCTCACCTTGGCAAGCGGGCTTGTGGAGCCGGATGATACGGTAACATCAAGGGGTTGCCGCCCTCACGCGCAGAGCAGCAAGGTCGCCTCATCGTTCCGTCATTGCGAGCGAAGCGAAGCAATCCAGAGTGGCGTTGTTCCACTCTGGATTGCTTCGTCGCTTCGCTCCTCGCAATGACGAGGTTGTCGGGGTCAAATCGCCCCGTGGCAGTGCTTGTATTTGCGGCCCGAGCCGCAGGGGCACGGCGCATTACGGCTGATCTCCAGCTCGGCGTAGGGATTCTCGCCCTCGGGCAGGTCGGGCTTTGGCACCTGCATCGGCGGCAGCGTGTTCGCGATCACGCCGAGCGCGCCGGCATCGATGTCGCCGCTGTTGTCCTCGCCCGTGAAGGGGTCGATATGCGTCGTCAGGAAATCGGGCAGGTCGGGGAGCGGCATCGGCTCGGGTTCCTCGAAGCGCAGGTCGATGCGTGCGACGGTGCGTGTCACATCCTCGCGGATATTCTGCAGCATGCGCTCGAACAGCGCGAAGGCTTCCTGCTTGTACTCGTTGATCGGCTGCTTCTGCGCATAGGCGCGCAGGAACACGACCTGGCGCAGCGCGTCGAGCGTCGAGAGATGCTCTTTCCAGTGATGGTCGAGCGTCTGGAGCAGGATCGACTTCTCGATCCCCTTCCACGTCTCGGCGTCGACAAGTGCCGCCTTCTCGGCCGCAACCGCGTCGGCCGCCTGCTGGATGCGTTCCTCGAACATTTCGGGGTCGACCGCATCTTCCTGCATCCAGTCGTCGATCGGCGGCGCGAGGTCGAGGATATTGGCGACCCGCTCCTTCATCGCCTCGACATCCCATTGTTCGGGATAGCTTCCCGGCGGGCAGGCGTCGGCGACGATCGAATTGACCGTCTCGGCGCGCATCGCGGCCATCACCTCGTCGACCGTCTCGCTGTCGATGATCTCGCCGCGCTGTTCATAGATGACCTTGCGCTGGTCGTTCATGACGTTGTCATATTCGACGACCTGCTTGCGGATGTCATAGTTGCGCGCCTCGACCTTCTTCTGCGCGGTCTCGATCGCCTTCGACAGCCATTTCGAGCCGATCGCCTCGCCATCCTCCAGATTCTTGTTCATCATCTTGGAAAAGAGCGTGTCGGGGCCGAATATGCGCAGCAGGTCATCGTCGAGGCAGAGGTAGAATTTGCTCAACCCCGGGTCACCCTGGCGCCCCGAACGGCCGCGCAGCTGGTTGTCGATGCGGCGGCTTTCGTGGCGCTCGGTCGCGAGCACGAACAGCCCGCCCGCGGCCTTCACCGCCTCGCGCTCGGCGGCGACTTCCTCGCGGATGCGCGCCGCGGCAGCCTCGCGCTCGGGGCCTTCGGGCAGATCCTTGAGCTCGTCGTCGATGCGGAACTCCTCGTTTCCGCCCAGCTTGATGTCGGTGCCGCGGCCCGCCATGTTCGTCGCGATCGTGACCGCGCCGGTGCGGCCCGCCTGCGCGACGATATGCGCCTCGCTCTCGTGGAAGCGCGCGTTGAGCACGCTGTGCGGCACGCCCTCGCGTTCGAGGTAGGAAGAGAGCAGCTCCGACTTCTCGATCGACACGGTGCCGACGAGCACCGGCTGGCCGCGCTCGTTCGCCTCGCGGATCGTGCGCGCGATCGCGCCGAACTTGTCGGTGATATTCTTGTAGAACTCGTCCTCCTCGTCCTGCCGCGCGATCGGGCGGTTCGTCGGAATGGTGACGACGTTCATCTTGTAGATGTCGAAGAATTCGGCCGCCTCGGTCGCCGCGGTGCCGGTCATGCCGGAAAGCTTCGGATACATGCGGAAATAATTCTGGAAGGTGATCGACGCGAGCGTCTGGTTCTCGGGCTCGATCTGCACGCCCTCCTTGGCCTCGACCGCCTGGTGCAGGCCGTCCGACCAGCGGCGCCCGTCCATCATGCGGCCGGTGAATTCGTCGATGATCACGACCTTGCCGTCCTTGACGATATAGTCGGTGTCGAGCTTGAACATCTGGATCGCCTTCAGCGCCTGGTTGACGTGATGGACGACCTGCGTGTTCTCGATGTCATAAAGGTTGTTGCCCTGGAGCAGCCCCGCCGCCTCGAGCAGCCGCTCGACATGCTCGGTGCCGTCTTCGGTCAGGTTGATCGATTTCGACTTCTCGTCCTTCTCATAATCCTCCTCGCCGAGCTGCAGAACGACCTCGTTGACGCGGATATAAAGCTCCGACTTGTCGTCGGTCGGGCCCGAGATGATCAGCGGAGTGCGCGCTTCGTCGATCAGGATCGAATCGACCTCGTCGACGATGCCGAAATTGAACGTCCGGTGGACCATCTGCGCGCGGTCGAAGTTCATATTGTCGCGGAGATAGTCGAACCCGAGTTCGTTGTTCGTCGCATAGGTAATGTCGCTGTTATAGGCGTCGCGACGCTGCGCCTCGTTGAGGTTGGGAACGATGATCCCCGTGGTGAGGCCGAGGAAACCGTAAACGGTGCCCATCCATTCGGCATCGCGCGTGGCGAGATAGTCGTTGACGGTCACGACATGGACGCCCTTGCCCTCGAGCGCGTTGAGGTAGCAGGGCAACGTCGCCATCAGCGTCTTGCCTTCGCCCGTCGCCATTTCGGCGATCTCGCCGCGGTGGAGCACGACACCGCCGACCATCTGGACGTCGAAATGGCGCATGCCCCATGTGCGGACGGCCGCCTCGCGCACCGTCGCAAAGGCTTCGGGCAGGATGTCGTCGAGCGTCTCGCCGGCTTCGAGCCGGTCGCGGAATTTCTGCGTCTGCGCCTGCAATCCCGCATCGTCGAGCGCCTGCATTTCGGGCTCGAACGCGTTGATCCTGTCGACGATCTTGCGGATCGAATTGACATATCGGTCGTTGGACGAGCCGAACAGGCTCTTGGCAAGGCCAGAAAACATGGATTTTTCCTTGAAATCAGAATGAGTTGCCGGCGATCTTCGCCGCAAGAATATGCAAAATGCCCGTGGAACGGGGCGGCGCCTCGAAAAGGCGCGGGACGCCCGCGCTATTCGAGCGCGCGGTCGCTGCCGGTGAGGAGGCCGGGAAGGTGCGGCGGCGCAGCCTTGCGCGGCTTGCCGCTTCCGCTCGAGGTGCGCCGGACCGGCGCGGTGGTTGTCGGGCGACGCTCGGCATCGCTGGTTTCGGCCTTGCCCGCCGTTTCGGCCAGCAGGACCAATGCCCCCATCGCCGCCGGCGCGGCAGGCGCGGCAGCGGCCCGGTCGGCGGTCGCCAGGCCGGTCAGCAATGCCAAAAGGGTCAGCAACAGCCGCAAGAAAAGCCCCTCATTACCATTCGGAGCCCCGATTATTGCGCCCCGTTCCCTGAACATAGGGTGAAAGCGCCGCGGCGTCTAGGGGGCGGGCGGTTGGCCGTACACGGGGACTGATCGCCAAGAGGGCCGGTTTGGGGTGGGAGCCGTCGTTGCCCCACTCACCCACGTCATCCCGGGCTTGACCCGGGATCCCGCTTTTTGAAGCCATCGACCTACCTCGCAAGGTGGCGGGACCCCGGATCAAGTCCGGGGTGACGAGAAAAGAGACGGCAGCTTCCGACGATAAGGCGACTGTTTTTTCTCGTCACCCTGAACTTGTTTGGTGGTTGTCCCGTTCGCATCCGTAATCTCGTCATTGCGAGCGAAGCGAAGCAATCCAGAGTAGGCTTCAACCGCTCTGGATTGCTTCGCTTCGCTCGCAATGACGGAGTGAGGGGCGTGTCTACGGATGTCCAAGGGATAATCGCCAACTTGTTTCAGGGTCCACGGCCTGCGGTTTCCTTCGGCGCAGCGCCAGACGAGAGCTCGGACCATGGATGCTGAAACAAGTTCAGCATGACGAGATTTCAGGACAGCCCCACCCCGCTCCGGCTGCGCTCCCCCGCGACCGAAGCGCAATGGCAACGCCCAACCGGAACCTATTTCGCCTGCCCGCAGGTCACCGATCCGCTGCCGACATTGCGGACGGTGCAGACGGGCCGGCCGAGCACGACCGTCTTTCCGATCCCGCGCGCGGTGACCGCGGCGCTCTTGACCGCGCGCAGAATGTGATCGCCCGCGCCCTCGCTGTCGCTGATCAGTTCGTCGACCGCCAGCGCCCCGGCATCGACCGCGCCCGCGCCCGACAGCGTCATCTGCGCGGTCTTGACCGTGCCGCCGAGCGTCATCGTGCCGTTGCCGATCATCGCGACCTGCAGCCGGTCGGCCGCGATCTGGCCGACGGTCAGCCGTCCAGGGCCGCGCAGCCCGACCATCGCGCGCTGCCCTTTCAGCCTGTCGATCTGCAGCGAGCCCGCGCCGAAGAGCGTTGCGGCGCCCAGATTGGCGGCGTTGACGCGCACCACCGCCGCGCCCCGCGGCGCGCGGCGCTTTTCGTCGCCCGCAAAGCGGCGCTCGCCGATCACCAGCTTGCCGTCGCGTGCCTCGACGACCAGGCGGTCGAGCGCATCCTGCGGTCCGCTTGCCACGGCACCGACCGGGGCGCGGCTGACGACCTCGACCGCGACGTCGGCATTGACCTCGATCGCCTCGAAGCTGGTGAGGCCATAGCGCTTCTCTGCAGCCGCGGCGGTTCCGGCAAGAAGCAGCGCGGTCGCCGCAAGCGCGGTCCCGCAGACGACGTTGGGCAATGGGCTGGTCATGGCGCCGTCCTAGCCTTTCCGGCCGGACAGCACCATAGCCGCCTCAGTTGCAGGTCGCGGTGCCCGATCCCATCGTGCGCGTCGTGCATTTGCCGCCGCCGCCGATCGTCGCGTCGCCCGATCCCAGGATCGCAATATCGGCGGCGCCGCTCGCCTTCGCATCGACGTCGCCCGAACCGGTGATCGACACGTCGAGCGTCGTCGCCGCGAGCCCGCCCGCTGCGATATTGCCCGACCCGGTGACGTCGAAATCGCCCGATCCGATCGTGCCGCCGCCGACCTCGATGTCGCCCGACCCCGAAACGGTGAGCTTGGCGTTCTTGCCGTTCA
>CBJKNR010000221.1:0-6427 GCA_966417555.1 uncultured Sphingopyxis sp. | reverse complement strand
ATGCGTAACGACATCAATGACAGCCGGTTCTCGATTCATCCCGTCAGACGAATTTCAGGTTAAACCGAAATGACCACCATCGCCCATCTCGTCAAAAGCTTCACGCTTTGGGAATTCGTGAAGGCGCACGCCCTCACGCTCAAATATTTCTTCAAGCCGAAGGCGACGATCAACTATCCGTTCGAGAAGAACCCGCTGTCGCCCCGTTTCCGCGGCGAGCATGCGCTGCGTCGCTATCCGAACGGCGAGGAACGCTGCATCGCGTGCAAGCTGTGCGAGGCAGTGTGTCCGGCGCAGGCGATCACGATCGAGGCCGAACCGCGCGACGACGGTTCGCGCCGCACGACGCGCTACGACATCGACATGACCAAGTACATCTATTGCGGTTTCTGTCAGGAAGCGTGCCCGGTCGATGCGATCGTCGAGGGGCCGAACTTCGAATTCGCGACCGAAACGCGCGAGGAGCTGCTCTATGACAAGGCCAAGCTGCTCGCCAACGGCGACAAATGGGAACGCGCGATCGCGGCGAATCTTGCCGCCGACGCGCCCTGGCGATAAGGGCGCGCGCATATGATTCAGGTCATCGCCTTCTGGCTCTTTGCCTCGATCGTCATCGCCTCGGCGACGATGGTCATTCTGGCCCGCAATCCCGTCCACAGCGTCATGTGGCTGATCCTCGCCTTCTTCAACGCGGCGGGGCTGATGCTGCTCGCAGGCGCCGAATTCATCGCGATGCTGCTGATCATCGTCTATGTCGGTGCGGTCGCGGTGCTGTTCCTCTTTGTCGTGATGATGCTCGACATCGATTTCGCCGAATTGCGCGCCGGTTTCGTGCGGTATTTGCCGCTCGGCGCGCTGGTCGCGATCATCCTTGCGGTCGAGCTGATCGTCGCCGTCGCGGCATGGAGCGCGGGCAAGGTCGACCTCGCCGCGCGCGCCGCGCCGGTGGTTGCCGACAAGAGCAATATCCAGCAGATCGGCGAATTGCTCTACACGCGCTATATCTTCCTGTTCGAGGCGGCGGGTATCGTCCTCCTGGTCGCGATGATCGGCGCGATCGTGCTCACGCACCGCAAGCGCGGCGGGGTGCGCATCCAGAATATTGCGGCACAGAACCGGCGGCGCCCCGAAGAGGCGACGCGCCTCGTCGATCCGGGCGTCGGGCAGGGGATGGAATTGTGATTTCGGTCGGCCATTATCTCGCCGTTTCGGCGGTGCTCTTCACGCTCGGCGTGCTCGGCATCTTCATCAACCGCAAGAATATCATCGTCATCCTGATGGCGATCGAGCTCATCCTGCTGGCGGTGAACATCAATCTCGTCGCGTTCAGCGCCGCGCTCGGCGATCTCGTCGGGCAGGTTTTCTCGATGTTCGTGCTGACCGTCGCCGCGGGTGAAGCCGCGATCGGCCTTGCCATTCTCGTCATTTACTTCCGCGGCCGCGGCACCATTGCCGTCGACGATGCCAACCGGATGAAGGGGTAAACCGGTGATCCAGGCGATCGTTTTCCTGCCGCTGCTCGCGGCACTTATCGCAGGCCTCGGCCAGCGCGTGATCGGCAATGTGCCGTCGAAAATCCTGACCACGGGCGCGCTGTTCATCAGCTGCGCGCTCAGTTGGCCGATCTTCCTGTCGTTCGTGACGGGCAGCGGCGAAGCGACGGTGACGCCGGTGCTGCACTGGGTTTCGTCGGGCGCGCTCCAGTTCAACTGGGAGCTGCGCGTCGATGCGCTGACCGCGGTGATGCTGTTCGTCATCACGACGTTGTCGGCGCTCGTCCACCTCTATAGCTGGGGCTATATGGAGGAAGATCCGGACCAGCCGCGCTTCTTCGCCTATCTGTCACTCTTCACCTTCGCGATGCTGATGCTCGTGACCGCGAACAATCTGGTCCAGATGTTCTTCGGCTGGGAAGGCGTCGGTCTCGCATCCTATCTGCTCATCGGTTTCTGGTACAAGAAGCCGAGCGCGAACGCCGCGGCGATCAAGGCGTTCGTCGTCAACCGCGTCGGCGACCTCGGCTTCATGCTCGGTATTTTCGGCACCTTCCTCGTCTTCGGCACCGTCTCGATCCCCGAGATTCTGGCGGCGGCACCGGGCATGGCGGGTTCGACGATCAGCTTCATGGGCATGCGCCTCGACACGATGACGATCCTCTGCCTGCTGCTGTTCATCGGCGCGATGGGCAAGTCGGCGCAGCTCGGCCTCCACACCTGGCTTCCCGACGCGATGGAGGGCCCGACCCCGGTGTCGGCGCTGATCCACGCCGCGACGATGGTCACCGCGGGCGTCTTCATGGTGTGCCGCCTGTCGCCGATGTTCGAGACCGCGCCGATCGCGCTCGGGGTCGTCACCTTCGTCGGCGCCGCGACCTGCTTCTTCGCCGCGACGGTCGGCACGACGCAGTGGGACATCAAGCGCGTCATCGCCTATTCGACCTGCTCGCAGCTCGGCTACATGTTCTTCGCCGCGGGTGTCGGCGCCTATGGTGCGGCGATGTTTCACCTGTTCACGCACGCCTTCTTCAAGGCGCTGCTGTTCCTCGGCGCCGGTTCGGTCATCCATTCGATGCACCACGAACAGGACATGCGCTATTATGGCGGCCTCAGGAAACATATCCCGCTCACCTTCTGGGCGATGATGATGGGCACGCTGGCGATCACCGGCGTCGGTATCGCGGGCGTCGGCGGTTTCGCGGGTTTCCACTCGAAGGACGGCATCCTCGAGGCGGCTTTTGCTGCCGGCGGCGGTGGGCAGATCGCCTTCTGGGTCGGCATCTTTGCTGCGCTCCTCACCAGCTTCTATTCGTGGCGCCTCGTCTTCCTGACCTTCTACGGCAAGCCGCGCTGGGAACAGAGCGAGCATATCCAGCATGCCGTCCATGGCGAGCATGAGGATCCGTCGGACGAGCATTCGAGCGGCAACCATGCGCCGCACCATCACGACGCGCATGGCGACGGCACCGCGGGCTATCACCCGCACGAAAGCCCGCTCAGCATGCTGATCCCGCTTGTCGTCCTGTCGATTGGCGCGGTGTTCGCGGGGATCGTGTTCGCGCACCCGTTCATCTATCCCGAGGAAGGCTTGGCCTTCTGGAACGGCAGCATCGCGTTCGACGAGCATCTGATGCACGCCGCGCACGAGGTTCCGACCTGGGTGAAGTGGACGCCGTTCACGGTGATGGCGATCGGGCTTTTCCTCGCGTGGAACAGCTATATCCGCAACACCAGCCTGCCGGCGAAGTTCGTGGCGCAGTTCAGGCTGCTTCACCAGTTCCTGTACAATAAATGGTATTTCGACGAGCTCTACAACATCCTCTTCGTGAAGCCCGCCTTCTGGATCGGCCGCTTCTTCTGGAAGAGGGGTGACGAAGGCACCATCGACCGCTTCGGTCCCGATGGCGCCGCGGCGCTCGTCGCTGGGGGGACCCGTCTCGCGGTCCGGCTGCAATCGGGTTATGTTTATGGATATGCGTTTGTGATGCTGCTCGGTCTTGTCGGCCTCGCCAGCTGGGCCATGGTGAATTTCCTGTGAGCGGCGGTGTGGGTCTCCTTTCGCTGATGCTGGCGGTTCCGACGGTCGCCGCCATCATCTGCCTGTTTGTGGGCGACAAGCAGGCGCGCTGGGTCGCGCTTGGCGCGACGCTGATCGATTTCGCTTTGGGCTGCATCCTTTGGGCACAGTTCGACATCGGCGGAGCGCAGTGGCAGTTCACCGAGCGCGCCGACCTGTTCGGCCGCTTCCAGTGGGCGCTCGGCATCGACGGCATGGCGCTGATGCTGATCATGCTCAGCGTCTTCCTGATGCCGCTCTGCATTCTCGCCAGCTGGGACGCGATCAAGGAACGCGTCGGCCTGTACATGGCGATGTTCCTGATCATGGAAGTCGTGATGATCGGCGTCTTCATGGCGCAGGACCTGCTGCTCTTTTACATTTTCTTCGAGGCGGGCCTCATCCCGATGTATTTCATCATCGGCATCTGGGGCGGCGCGAACCGCAAATATGCGGCGTTCAAATTCTTCCTCTACACGCTGCTCGGATCGGTGCTGATGCTGATCGCGATGATCGCGATGATCGCCGAAGCGGGCACGACCGACATCCCGACGCTGCTGAACTACGACTTCCCGCCCGCGATGCAGACGTGGCTGTGGCTCGCCTTCTTCGCCAGCCTTGCAGTCAAGATGCCGATGTGGCCGGTCCACACCTGGCTTCCCGACGCGCACGTGCAGGCGCCGACGGCGGGCTCGATGATCCTCGCGGGCGTGCTGCTGAAGCTCGGCGCCTATGGCTTCCTGCGCTTCATGATGCCGATGTTCCCCGACGCGTCCGCCCAATTGATGTGGATCGTCTTCGTCCTGTCGATGATCGCGGTGGTCTACACCAGCCTCGTCGCGCTCGTGCAGAACGACATGAAGAAGCTGATCGCCTATTCGTCGGTCGCGCATATGGCGATCGTCACCGCGGGTCTCTTTGCCTTCAACCAGCAGGGGATCGAGGGCGCGCTGATCATCATGCTCAGCCACGGCGTCGTCTCGGCCGCGCTCTTCTTCTGCGTCGGCGTGATCTACGACCGGCTCCACACGCGCGAGATCGACCGTTACGGCGGGCTCGCGGTGAACATGCCGGCCTATGCGCTGTTCTTCATGCTGTTCACCATGGCGTCGATCGGCCTGCCGGGGACCAGCGGCTTCGTCGGCGAATTCCTGAGCCTGCTCGGCATCTATGAAGCATCGAGCGTCGTCGCCTTCGTCTGCACCACCGGCATCATCCTCGGCGCCGCGTACATGCTCTATCTCTATCGCCGCGTCGTGTTCGGCGAACTCACCAAGGACGATGTGAAGGCGATGCCCGACCTCAACCCCCGCGAATGGGCGATCATGGCCCCGCTCGCTGCCGTGGCGCTGTGGATGGGCGTCTATCCCGAAAGCTTCCTTGCGCCGGTGCGCGGTGACGTGACGACGGTCGTCGCACGCCTCGCTCCCGCGAAGCCCGCGGGTGACGCGCATCTCGCCGCCGGCAAGCCCAAGCCGACTGCCGCGCACGGAGAAGCCGCCCACGGATCGAGCCATGCGGGAGGCGTCCAATGACCGCCGATCTCGCGCTCATCTGGCCCGAACTGATCCTGACGATCGGCGGGCTCATCACGCTGATGCTCGGCACCTTCGTCGGCGACCGCCAGGTCGGCCTTTACCAGCTGAGCGCGCTGCTGACGCTCGCCGCTGCGTCGGCCGCGGTCGTGGCGCTGTTCGGCGTCGAAGCGACGGTCTTTTCGGGCACGCTCTCGGTCGACAGCTTCGGCGGCTTCGCCAAGCTGCTGATCTATGCGGCGAGCTTCGTCTGCATCGTCATCGCGCCGCGCTTCTTCAGCGGCGGGATGCGCGCCGAATATCCGACTTTGATCCTGTTCGCCGCGCTCGGCATGGGCATCATGGCATCGTCGCGCGACCTGATGACACTCTATGTCGGCCTCGAACTCAACAGCCTCGCGGCCTATGTGCTCGCGAGCTTCATGCGCACCGACGAGCGGTCGAGCGAAGCGGGCCTCAAATATTTCGTCCTCGGCGCGCTCGCCTCGGGCATGCTGCTCTACGGCATTTCGCTGCTCTATGGCTTCTCGGGAACGACCGATTTCGCCGGGATCGCAAAGGTGCTCGGCGGCGAGCTCAACATCGGCCTGATCTTTGGCATCGTGTTCGTGCTCGCGGGCCTCGGGTTCAAGATCAGCGCGGTACCGTTCCATATGTGGACCCCCGACGTCTATGAGGGCGCACCGACCCCGGTGACGACCTTCTTCGCCAGCGCCCCCAAAGTGGCGGCGATGGCGCTGATCACGCGCGTCGTGATCGACGCGATGGGGCCCGCAGTCGGCGCGTGGCAGCAGATCATCATCTTCCTCGCGCTCGCATCGATCATTCTCGGCGCGGTCGGTGCGATCGGGCAGAAGAATATCAAGCGCCTGCTTGCCTATTCGTCGATCAACAATGTCGGTTTCATCCTGATCGGCCTTGCCGCGGGGACGCAGCAGGGGGTCGAGGCGGTACTTACCTATCTGCTCGTCTATGTCGTGACGACGCTCGGCGCCTTCCTCGTCGTGCTCCAGCTGCGCGATGCCGACGGCAAGCAGGTCGAAAGCATCCCGGCGCTCGCCGGCCTGTCGCAGCGCCGCCCGGGCCTTGCCGCGGCGATGTCGGTCTTCTTCTTCAGCCTTGCCGGCATCCCGCCGCTGTTCGGCTTCTGGCCGAAGTATCTTGTGTTCGAGGCCGCGGTGAACGCGAACCTCGTGCCGCTGGCGGTCGCGGGTATCGTCGCCTCGGTGATCGGCGCATTCTATTATATCGCGATCATCAAGACGATGTACTTCGACGACAAGTCGGAGACCGAATTTCCGAAGGGTGGCGGCGCCATCATCGAGGATGCGGTGATTACC
>CBJKNR010000220.1:0-6503 GCA_966417555.1 uncultured Sphingopyxis sp. | reverse complement strand
CAGCCCCATCCGGTCGGCCGCAACCGGCCCCGCGGCCAGCCGCGCGATGCTCGCGTCGGCCTTGCCCTGCCAGCTCTGTAAATCCTCCGACAGCGACAGGTCGAGCGCGACCTGCGGCGACGCGGCGCTGACGCTGCTACCGGCGCAGCGCAGGGCGCCCCCTCGAAGCGGCCCGACGAGTTGCGGCCGGACCTCGCGAACGCGCAGCGTTCCATAAAAGCTGATATCACTGCCGCTGCAGCCCGCTGCCACGATCGTGGGCGCAACGAGCGCCAGCTTGCCGGTGAAGTCGCGGCGCAGATTGCCTCCGCCATTCAGCGCCGCGCCGACATCTCCCCACGGCGTTTCGACACGCGCCCGCGCATCGCGCAGGACCACCGACAGGTCGGGCAAGGCGAAGGGATCCTTGCTCTCCGGATCGCGGAATTTGTCGAGCGACCCGAACGACAGGCGCCCGTCAGCGAAACGCCCGTAAAGCCGTACGCCGTCGGCGTTGATCCCGGATACATAGGGGCCCCGCCAGCCATAGCCGAGCAGGACTTCGACACGCTTCGCAACCAGATCGGGACGCTTCGGGTCGCCGATGACGATGTTCGACAAAATCTCGCTACGAAAACCGATCCGCTCGATCGTGTAGCGCGCGGGGACGTCGCGGCTGTCGAGCTGGTCGCGGATGAATTCGTCGGCGATCGGCTCGCGCACGATCCAGATGCCGGCAATCAGGATGATGACCGCGCCAGCGGTCATCCAGCGCTTCTTGAACAGCAGTCTTCGATATTTGAACGCCGGCTTCACGCCGTCTGCCGCGTCAGTCATGGGTATTGGCCGATGACGTCATGGCGGCAATATCTCGTCCCTCGACCCAGACCCCGTTCAGGGCAGAAACGCCGGAAATCCCGTTTCGATGCAGGAAATTGATCCGGTTCGCCATCTTCCTTTTCCTATGACCGTTGAGTGCGCGTCACAAGGCGGTTATTGCCGCCCGCATGGGGGATATGCCGGATCATGTCGGTCATCGTGCGCGGTTGCGCGCGCGCCTGCTCGGCGATGCCGATGGCCTCGCCGATTATGAGCTGGTCGAATATCTGCTCGCGCTTGCAATCCCGCGCCGCGACACCAAGCCGCTCGCCAAGGCGCTGCTCCGCGAATTCGGTTCGCTGGCGCAGCTCGTCAGCGCCGATCCCGAATCGCTGCGGCGGGTGGACGGCCTCGGCGACACCGGCATCGCGGCGCTCAAGATCGTCCAGGCCACCGGCCTGCGTCTGCTGAAGGGAGAATTTCGCGACAAGCCCCTGCTGTCCAGCTGGGATGCGCTGCTCGACTGGCTGCGCGCCGACATGGGTCCGATCGACGTCGAGCGCGTCCGCGTCCTCTACCTCAATTCGCGCAACATGCTGATCCGCGACGAACTCGCGAGCGAGGGATCAATCGACCAGTCGGCGATCTATGTCCGCGAGGTGATCAAGCGCGCTCTCGACCTCGGTGCCTCGGCGATGATCGTCGTGCACAACCACCCGAGCGGCAGCCCCGAACCGAGCCGGCAGGATATCGCGATCACCAGGGATATCGCGAGTGCCGCCTCAAAGCTGGGGATTGTACTCCACGACCATATTATCATCGGCGGATCGGATTACCGCAGCTTCCGCGCGATGGGGCTGCTCTGACACGTCATTTGACTTCCCCGATCTTCGGCCACATCATTCGGGCCATGCAGATTCGGCGCGGCCTTCTCCGCTTCCGCCACCATGGGGGACAGCTTCTCGCGGGCATTTAGCCCCGGGTTCCGGCGCGACTGCCCCGAGAGCCCGGGGCACCTTCCGTCCAACTCCCAGCGCGCAGCTCCGATGTCGCGCGCCAGCCGGAAAGTCCGCGCCATGACGAAGAAGAAAAGCGGGGCCGCGATGCCCCATATCCGTATGATCGACAGCGAAGCCGACGCCCTCACGGAACTGACCCTTCAAAAGCAGCGCGATTCCGCCCGCTTTTACGAATTGTTGCTCGATGAAATCGACCGCGCCGCCATTTGCAACCACGCCGACATTCCGCCCGACGTGATTACGATGGGGTCAAAGGTTACCTTTATCGACGAAAAGAATGGCGCCGAACGAACCGTGCGCCTTGTATACCCTGCCGAAGCCGACATAGCTGCCGGACGGATGTCGATCCTGACCCCGGTCGGCGCCGGATTGATTGGCCTCAGCGTCGGCCAGTCGATCAATTGGCCCGATCGCGGCGGCATCGAACACCGGCTGACAATCGTCGCGGTTGAGCAGCCGCTTTAGCCAGGGTCAGAACCGAAACGGCGACGCAGCCGCCGGATCGCTCCGACGGCTGCACCACCCCGCGGGGCGCCCTCAGGCACCGCGCGACAGGAAACCGGTCAATTCGGTCTGGTTCACACCGCCCGACTTGTCGCCATCGGCCGATGCAAAGGCTTGGCCGATCCAGGTTTTCACCTCGGCCGATTCGACATCGGCGCTGGGATCGGTCGCGGCACGCAGCTTCTTCATCCACGCGCCGAATTCGGCTTCGTTGAGATCGCCATTCTTGTCCCCGTCGTAGGTCGGGAATTCCTGTTCGACAATCTGCGCGATCTGGGTCGGCGTGGCGGCCGCGCCCGACGGCGCCGGCTGGCCCGAAGCCGGCGGGGTCGACGTATCGGGCGCCGGAGCCGGGCTTGTGGTGTCAGGCGTCGGCGCCGGGCTCGTGGGCTCGGTGGTCGTCGGCGGGTTCGTCGGGTCCGATCCCGGCGGCGTCGTTTGCGCGAGGGCCGGGAAGCTGACGGCGGCGGCGCCGATCAAAAGCATCTGCTTCAACATAATCTATTATCTCCTGTTCGCGGGGTTACCGCGGCTCCGATTCGGGCTCTTCCTCGGGTGCCGGTGCGGGCTGGTCAGCCGGAGGGGTGGGCTCGGCCGCGGGGGGCGTGTCGCTCGGTGTCGCGTCCTCGCTGGGGGACTGATCGGTCGGCTTCTTTTCGTCCGTCGGTTTCTTATCGGGCTCGGGTGCCGTCGTGTCGGTCGGCGCTGGCTGCGACTGGGTGCTCGGGGCAGGCTCCTCGGCCGGCGGCGTCGTCTGGGCCAGGGCGGGGAAACTGATCGCCGCGGCGCCGATCAAAAGCACTTGTTTCAACACATTTATTCTCCTGTAATGGCGACATCATTGACCGGTATGGCCTGCCGCTTTCCTGATGGGGCATAGGGGCAACCCACCGTCTTTCCGCAAAGTTGCGTCGCCTCGGGATTTGGCGAAACGCCCCGTCCCTGCTACGGGGCGCCCCGTCGTGGTTCCGCAGGGATTCCGCGATAAGGCGCCCGAAAAGGAAGGAAATTCAATGGTTCCGCGTTACGCACGGCCGGAAATGACTGCGATCTGGTCGGCCGAGAATCGCTTTCGCATCTGGTTCGAGATCGAAGCGCACGCGACCGACGCGCTCGCCGAACTGGGCACCGTTCCGAAATCGGCCGCAAAGGCGCTGTGGGACTGGTGGGCGACGAACCCCGCCATCGACGTCGCCGCGATCGACGCGATCGAGGCCGTCACCAAACACGATGTCATCGCCTTCCTGACCTGGGTCGCCGAAAATGTCGGCGACGAAGCGCGCTTCATGCATCAGGGCATGACGAGCTCCGACGTGCTCGACACCTGCCTCGCGGTCCAGCTTGCCCAAGCGGCCGATATTCTGCTCGCCGACCTCGACGCGCTGCTCGAAGCGATCAAGCGCCGCGCTTATGAGCATAAGCTCACTCCGACGATCGGGCGCAGCCATGGCATCCACGCCGAACCCGTCACCTTCGGACTCAAGCTGGCCGAAGCCTATGCCGAATTCTCGCGTTGCAAGCTGCGCCTCCAGGCCGCACGCGCCGAAATCGCGACCTGTGCCATTTCGGGCGCCGTCGGCACCTTCGCGAATATCGACCCGCGCGTCGAGGCGCATGTCGCGGCGAAGCTTGGCCTGTCGATCGAGCCGGTCTCGACGCAGGTCATCCCGCGCGACCGCCACGCGATGTTCTTCGCCGTCCTCGGCGTCATCGCCTCGTCGATCGAACGCCTCGCGGTCGAGGTGCGGCACCTCCAGCGCACCGAAGTGCTCGAGGCCGAGGAATATTTCTCGCCGGGACAAAAGGGCTCGTCGGCGATGCCGCACAAGCGCAACCCCGTGCTCACCGAAAATCTCACCGGCCTCGCGCGCATGGTGCGCAGCGCCGCAATCCCCGCAATGGAGAATGTCGCGCTGTGGCACGAGCGCGACATCAGCCATTCGTCGGTCGAGCGCTTCATCGGCCCCGACGCGACGATCACGCTCGACTTTGCACTCGCGCGGCTGACCGGCGTCGTCGACAAGCTGCTCGTCTATCCCGCGCGGATGCAGAAGAATCTCGACCGCATGGGCGGGCTCGTCCACTCGCAGCGCGTGCTGCTTGCGCTGACGCAGGCGGGCGCGAGCCGCGAGGACAGCTACGCACTCGTTCAGCGCAACGCGATGAAGGTGTGGGAATCGGACGGCCAGCTCTCGCTGCTCGAACTGCTGAAGGCCGACGCCGACGTCTCCGCCAGACTGTCGGTCGACGAGCTCACCGCGCTGTTCGACCTTGGCTATCATATGAAGCATGTCGACACGATCTTCGACCGCGTGTTCGGCAAATCCTGACGCCAATTCGATCCATTCCGTCATCCCGGCGCAAGCCGGGATCTCGCCGCTGCGTTGCGATGCGCCTTCGAGATCCCCGCCTGCGCCGGGATGGCGATGATCAGATGGCAGTGTGCAGGCTGGAATCCGGTGCAATTCTGTCATAGGGTCGGGGCAGACCGACAGAGGGAGCAAGACGAGTGGGCATCCTGCGAACGATCATCTGGGTCCTGTTGACCGCCGTACTGGTAATCTTCGCGATGGCGAACTGGATTCCGGTGACCGTAACGATCTGGCCCGGCCAGGTGCTCGACACCAAATTGCCCGTGCTGATCCTCGCGGCCTTCCTGATCGGCAGCGTGCCGCTGTGGATTGCGCTCCGCACGAGCCGCTGGTCGATGAAGCGCCGCCTCGACGCCAGCGAGCGGCAGGCAGCCGACCTTCGCGCGCTTGCCAACCGGCCCGTCGAGGTGACGCCCACGCCGCCAGTCGACGACATCCCCCCCGCCGCCGCCGACCTTTTCTCTACGGACAAGCCATGACGTCTCCACTTTATCTCGCCATCGACACCACGCACCTCGACGCGGCGCTGACGCTGGCGCAGAAGGTGCGGCGTCATGTCGGAGGGCTGAAGCTGGGTCTCGAATTCTTCTGCGCCAACGGCCATCACGGCGTCCACGAAATGGCGAAGCTCGGCCTGCCGATCTTCCTCGACCTCAAGCTCCACGACATTCCGAACACCGTCGCCAAGGCGATCCAGGCGCTGCGCACCCTCGAACCCGCGGTGCTGACGGTCCACGCCGCGGGCGGCCGCGCGATGCTCGAGGAGGCAAAGGCGGCGGCGGGCCAGAACACAAAGGTCGTCGCGGTCACCGTGCTCACCAGCCTCGACGCGCCCGACCTCGAGGACATCGGCGTCGGCGGCACCCCGCACGATCAGGTCGTCCGTCTCGCCGCGCTCGCACGCGAAGCCGGGCTCGACGGCATTGTCTGCTCGGGACAGGAAGTGAAGGCCGCGCGCAAGGCATGGCCGGGCGGCTATTTTGTCGTCCCCGGCGTCCGCCCAGCGAACGGCAAGACCGGCGACCAGAAGCGCGTCGTCACCCCGGCGCAGGCGATGGCCGACGGCGCATCGATCCTTGTCGTCGGCCGCCCGATCAGCCAGTCGGCCGACCCCGATCTCGCCGCGCGCGAGATCGAAGCCACGCTCTAAGAGGTTTCCATGCCCCCCTTGGTAAAGATTTGCGGGCTGTCGACGCCCGAAACGGTCGACGCCGCCATCCGGCACGGTGCGACCCACATCGGCCTCGTCCATTATGAACCGAGCCCGCGCCACGTCGACCTCAAGACCGCCGCCGAATTGCGCAAGCGCGCCGGGCCGCACGTGAAGGTTGCGCTGCTCCTCGTCAACGCCTCGCAGCAGCTCACCGGCGACGCGCTCGGCATGGTGCGCCCCGACATCATCCAGTTCCACGGCAGCGAGACGCCCGAATGGCTCGCCGTGGTCAAGCGCCTCGCGCCCGCCGAAATCTGGAAGGCGATCGGCCTGAAGGATGCAGAAACCCTCACGCGAATGCAGAAATATCACGGCGTCGCCGACCGCATCCTGTTCGACGCCCCCGCCGCGGCGCTCCCCGGCGGCACCGGCACGCGTTTTGACTGGTCGCTGCTCAGGAACCACCGCCACAATATGGACTGGGGCATTGCCGGCGGCCTGACGCCGGCCAATGTCGCAGAAGCCATCGCCGAAACCGGCGCGCCGCTCGTCGATGTCTCGTCGGGCGTCGAGAGTGCGCCGGGCATCAAGGATGTGGACAAGATCGCCGCTTTCCTTAAAGCCGCCGGTCGATGACCGACTTACCCAACAGCCTCC
>CBJKNR010000219.1:0-6505 GCA_966417555.1 uncultured Sphingopyxis sp. | reverse complement strand
CGAGGCGGACGCACAGAGCCTCCATCTCGGCGGACATTTCGAACATGTCGATGAGCCGCTCGACCGAGAGTTCAGCAACGACCGCGCCGCGGCGCGGACGAACTTCGACCAGTTCGTCCATCGCCAGTTGCCGCAGAGCCTCGCGGGCGGGTGTGCGCGACGTCCCGAAGCGCTGGGCGACCTGCTGTTCGTCGAGCGCGGTCCCCGGGCTCAGGGCGCCAGACGCGATTTCGTCTGCCAGCGAGCGCCGAATACGCTCCGAGAGCAGCGGCTCTTCTGCGTGTTCGTTCGTCATCCGCCCTCCCCTTTTTTCTGCCGCCGATTGTACAATCTTTTGGGCGAGCAGCAAGATTCTGTGCGTGCAACCGCAAAAATTCGCGCACCTTGTATACAAGGAAGCGGCCAGAACGATGAGCCGCCGCCGATGCAACCCTCTTCTATGTATACCAAATATGGCGATTTTGAAAAATATGTATACTCTATTTGCCAGTAGCTGCAATTTTTGTATATTGAACCGCCGGAGTCGGAGCGGTGCGAGCACCCCAGGGGTCGCAAAGCCGATAGAGGCCATCGGGAAGGGGAATATTATGTTGCAGAGGAAGTCTGGTGCCGCGTCCAAAGCACGATGGCTCGCTGGTTGTTCGGCCGCGCTCGTCTTTATTGCCGCACCAGGAGCAGCTGCCGCGCAATCCGCGACGAGCGCAGCGGCGGACGATGCCGCGTCGCCGCAGGCGTCTGAAGGCGCAGGCGATATCGTCGTCACGGGCAGCCGCATCGACCGGCCCGGCTTTGAGTCGCCGACGCCGCTGCTGCGCCTGACGCAGGAGGATCTGCAAATCGTCACCCGGACGAACATCGGCGCAGCGCTCGCCGACCTGCCGCAGTTCAAGGCGGCGACGTCGCCGCAGACTTCGAGCACGAACACCGAAGCCGGCCGATTTCCGATCAACATCCGCGGCCTTGGCGACAGGCGGTCGCTGATCCTTCTCGACGGCCGCCGGCTCGTCAGCGACGACCTCAACACCGTGCCGTCGATCATGGTCAAAAGCGTCGATATCGTAACCGGAGGCGCCTCTGCGGCCTGGGGTTCGGACGCGGTCGCCGGCGTGGTGAACATGATCAGCGACGGCGACTATGAAGGCATCCAGCTCGGGGCAGAGGCAGGAATCTCGTCGCGCGGCGACGCCCGGCAAGTCCGGTTCGAAGGCAAGTTCGGTACCGACTTTGGCGGCGGCCGCGGCCATTTCGTGATCGGCGGCGAGTATCTCGACAATGACGGCATCCGTCCGAAGACCGCGCGCGAGAACACGGGTCGCTTCGCCAACGTCACCAACACATTGACCCCCAATGTCGGCCACGCGACGAGGCTGCGGGGCGGCTTCATCACCTCGGGGGTTTTGCGGGGCTTCGGCTTCAACCCCGACGGAAGCTTGCGCACCCCGAACCTCGGCACGATCGTCGGCTCCAACATGATTGGCGGCGAAGGTGCGTCCAACGACGACATCAGCGTATTGATCACGCCGCAGCGGCGCTACGCGGTGATGGCCAAGGCGTCCTACGAACTGACCGACACCCTCAAGCTCAGCGCCGATCTGCGCTACTCGCGCTATTATAATCGCTATGTCTGGTTCGGTAGCCACACCGACAATATCACGATCCGATCAGACAATGCTTTCCTGAATGACAACATCAGAGATGCCTTGGCGGGCGCGGGCCAGACGAGCTTCACGCTCTCGCGCTTCAACGATGATCTTTCCTTCGCCGACATCGATATCGACCGGCGCAATATCCAGGGCTCGATCGCGCTCGACGGCAGCTTCGACGATGGCCGCTGGCGGTACAGCCTCTATTACAGCCATGGCGAATATCGTAACAAGCTGCGCACCCCGGGCTTTCTGATTACCCAGAAGTTCGCGAACGCGGTCGACTCGGTGAACGACCCGGTGACCGGCGACCCGATCTGCCGGGTGACGCTGACCGATCCGAACAGCGACTGCGTACCAATCAACCTCTTCGGCCAAGGGGCTCCGAGCCAGGCGGCGATCGACTATGTAACGGGCACGCCGAGATCCAATGTGCTCGACAAGCTCGACACCTATGGCGTGTCGCTGCGCGGGGAGCCGTTCAACCTTCCTGCAGGTCCCGTCTCGATCGCGATCGGCGCCGAAGGCCGCAACCTGTCGACCTCAGCCAAGGTCGGCGAACTCGACGCCGCCCAAGCGTTCAGCACCTTCTATTTCAGCGGCTTCAGCGGCAAGTACAACATCAAGGAAGCCTTCGCCGAAATCGTCGTGCCGGTCATCAAGGATGCGCCGCTTCTCCACAAGCTCGAGCTGAACGGCGCGGTGCGCGCATCCGACTATAACACGAGCGGGACGATCTGGTCGTGGAAGCTCGGCCTCACCAATGAGTTTTTCCCCGGCGTCATCGGGCGCGTCACCCGTTCGCGCGACATTCGGGCGCCCAATCTGACCGAGCTCTTCTCGACACCGACCGTCGGTTACACGGGTATCATCGATCGGCAAAATCCCGGCAATGGCAGCAACAGCACGCTGGTATATGGCGGCGGCAACGCAGCGCTCGAGCCCGAGCGGGCGGATACCTGGACGGCTGGCATCACGACTGCGCCGGTGCGCGGATTGACGGCATCGGTCGACTATTTCAACATCAAGATCAAGGATGTCATCACCTCGATCGGCGGGCAGGCGATCGTCGATCGCTGCTTTGCCGGCAATGACAGCCTCTGCCGCTATATCACGCGCGGGCCCAACGGCCTTATTCAGAGCATTGCCTCGTCGCAGGTCAATCTCTCCGAGTTCAAGACCGACGGCATCGATGCGGAGCTCGCCTACACATTGCCCGTCAGCAATGAAGCGAACGGGCAGGTGACCTTCCGCCTGATCGGCACCTGGGTGAATAATTTCAGCACCGACGATGGCATTACCAAGATCGACTATGTGAAATCGCAAGGCACCGGTTTCGTCAACGGCGTCCCCCGGGTTCGTGCCAATGCCTCGATCGGCTATGCGAGCGATGGCTTCAGCGGGATGGTGCGGGCGCGCTACATATCGTCGGGCTATTATAATGGGACGCTGACGCTCACCAACAACCGCATCCCGGCTTACACCTATGTCGATCTGCAGTTGAGCCAGAAGGTCCCGATCGGGGACGGCAAGAATTTCGAGCTCTACGGCAATGTGTCGAACCTGTTCGACAAGGCGCCGCCGATCAGCTCGGGCTTCTCGCCCTATTATGACGTGGTGGGACGTTACATGGCGATCGGCGCGCGGCTGGAATTTTGACGAGCAGCCAGACCAGCCTTCGACGGGACGGAAGCGGGGCGAGGACCGGAAATTCGGCCCCGCCCCTCCCGGCCCCGCCTGTTGCCTTGCTCATTCCCTTGCTACGGAGTCTCGATGATGGTCAATGGCTCGCTCCCGCGCCGCGCGCCTGCCCTGCGGGCGGCGATGCTCGCGGCCTGCATGGTGGCCGCCGCGGCCTTTTCGGCGGGCGCCGGTGCCTTCGCGCAGCCCGCGGCAGCGACATCCGAGACGCGCGGCCACAAGGCCGTCCAGCCTGACGATATCATGGGCCTTACCGACGTCGTCGACACCGAGATATCGCCCGATGGCCGGCATGTCCTCTATGTCACCCAGCCGACCATCGCCACGAGCCGGCCGAGCCGCTCGGAGATATGGATCGTCGCGGCGGACGGAAAGTCGTCCGCGCGCCGCCTGACCAAGGCTTCGATGCTCAATGGCAGCCCGCAATGGTCGCCCGACGGGCGCACCATCGCCTTCCTCTCGAACCGCGCGGATGCCGCGCCACCCGCCGCGCCGGGGGTCGGCCCTTCGCCCGTTCCGGCAGGCTCCGATCAATCGGATTCGAGCGGCAAATTACCGGCCGCTGGCGCGGCGCGCCCGGCATCGTCGCGGCAGCTATGGCTTATATCGCCCGACGGGAGCGGCGAGCGGCGCCTGACCAGCCTTCAGCGCGACGTCAGCCGTTTTCGCTGGTCACCCGACGGCCAAAGCATCGCTGTTCTCGCGCCTGACGGACCGCAAGCAAACGCGCAGAAAGACCGCGCCGCCCAGGGCGAAGGAATCGTTGCCGATGCTCCGCGCGATTTATCCCGCATCTGGATCATCGATCTCGGCGCGCGCGATACCCGGCGCCTCGCCGTCGCGGACCGCGACATCACGGACCTCAGCTGGTCGCCCGACGGGAGGCGTCTGGCCGTGCGGGCTGCGCCGACGACGGGCCTCAACGATCTTTTCTATCATTCCGAACTGCTGATCCTCGACGCCGCGAGCGGCGTGGTCGTTCGCAAGCTGTTCGATAGCGTGTTCAGCACCGCAAGCTGGTCGCCCGACGGCAACCAGGTGGCATTCACGGCCCCCGGTGAGGGGACGATCGGCATTCGCGCCTTTGTCGCCGATGTCGAGAAGGGCGCGGCGCGCGAACTGGGGACGACGCTCGATGGCACCATCCGTCAGCTCGAATGGTCGCGTGACAGTCGCAGGCTGGTGGCGCGTGTCGTCGTCCATAGCCGCGATGTGCTTTTCAGTGCCGACGCGGTAACGGGTGTGTTCCGGCCTCTCGTGAAGTTCGGCGGACGCATCGGCGCTTTTGCGGAGGCCGATGACGGCAGCATCGCGATCGCGGGAAGCCAGCCCGATCGCGCTGCCGACGTCTTTGTGTATCGCGGCGGCAAGCTGCGGCGGCTCACCGAGCTCAATCCCCAGATGCGCGAATGGAAGCTTGGCAAGGTCGAAGAGGTCAGCTGGGCGAGCAGCCGCGACGGACGCCCCATTTACGGCGTGCTGATCACCCCGCCGGCCTATCGCCCGGGCAACCCCGTCAAAACGGTGGTGCTGGCGCACGGCGGGCCGCACGAGACTTGGACTGCGGCCTGGCAAGGCAGCTGGATCGACTGGGGGCAGATGCTCGCAAGTCACGGCTATGCCGTGCTGCTGCCCAACCCGCGTGGATCGGCAGGCCAGGGAAATGAATTTGCACGCGCGGTAAAGGACGGCTGGGGCAGCAACGACTATCAGGACGTCGCCGATGGCGTCGATATGCTCGTCGCGCGCAAAATCGCCGACCCTTCGCGGCTCGGCATCGGCGGGTGGAGCTACGGCGGTTTCCTGTCGGCGTGGGCGGTGACGCACGACACGAGGTTCAAGGCAGCGGTTGTCGGGGCCGCGCTGACCGACCAAGTGAGCGCAGCCGTCTCGACCGATACGCCCGACTTCATCACCGCCTATTTCGGGGTGCCGCCATCGGGCAACGCACGGATGGATGCATCGTCACCGCTCCGCATGGTCGACCGCGTCACGGCGCCGGTGCTCGTTCTGCACGGACAGGAGGATCGGCGCGTACCGATCACGCAGGGACTGGGCTTCTACCGCGGACTGCGGCTGCTCGGGAAAGAGGCGATGATGGTCAGCTACCCGCGCGAGCCGCACCGGATTGTCGAGCCGCAGCATCAAGTCGATATCCAGCGCCGGGTTCTGGCATGGTTCAACGATCATTTGTGAAGAGAGGTAGCTTTGATGGCCCCGGCTGATTTTTCCCGCGAGCCCAGTCGCCGTGACCTGTTGGCTGCGATCCCGGCGCTCGCTGTTTCTGTTCCTGCATTTGCTGCCGTGAAAGGTGAAGCCGGCATGGGCGAGCTTCTCGACATGAGCGCGGTGTCGCTTGCCGGCGCGATCCGGAAAAAGGATGTATCCGCGCGCGAACTGATGACGGCCCATATCGCGCGCGTCGATGCGCTCAATCCCCGGTTCAATGCGATCGTCTCGCGGATCGACCGCGCGGCCGCGATGGGCGAGGCCGCCGCGTGCGACGAGGACGCAGCGGCGGGCCGTTTTCGGGGCGTGCTGCACGGTTTCCCGCATGCGGTGAAAGACACCGCTCCCGCCAAGGGCATCCTCGCCACGCAGGGCTCGCCGATCCTCAAGGATAACATCCCTGCCGCCGATTCGCTCGTGGTGAGCCGCATGCGCGGCGCCGGGGCGATCTTCGTCGGCAAGACGAATGTGCCCGAGTTCGCGCTCGGCTCGCATTCCTACAATCCTGTTTTCGGGACGACGGGCAATGCGTTCGACCCCGGCAAATCGGCCGGCGGCAGCACGGGCGGCGGGGCGGTCGCCCTCGCGCTGCGGATGGTCCCGCTCGCCGACGGCAGCGACTTCGGCGGGTCGCTCCGCAACCCGGCCGGCTGGAATAATGTTTTCGGCTTCCGTCCGTCCTGGGGACGCGTCCCGTCGATACCCAACAGCGATCTGTTCTGGCAGAATTTCGCGACCTCGGGACCGATGGCGCGCAGCGTGAGCGACATCCCTCCCCCTCCTTCCGTCCAAAAGGGACCCAACCCCCCAACACCCCTCTTTAAAAACTCAACGACGGCACAACCCCACCGGTCCCTAATGCCTGGGATTGGGCGGCGATGCTGCGGCTGACGAAATCGGCGAGGCGGGCCAGGGTGAAGGCGTCGGCTTCT
>CBJKNR010000218.1:0-6513 GCA_966417555.1 uncultured Sphingopyxis sp. | reverse complement strand
CGCCATGGCCCACCCGTCTCGTCCGCGCGCACGCCGCCGCGCCTGCGGCTCGCCAAGGGCGCCGTTCTCCGCCCTTCGGGCGCGCTCCGAGGCGGCCGCGGCCTCGTTGCACCGGTCGCCCGGCTGTCGGGGCCGCCTCGTCGATAAAGCCGGAAAAATGATTGCGGCGTCAGGGGCCACGCTGAGGACGCCGCGCGGCGCGCGGCGGCGCCTTGTTGGGCCGGTACCTCGGACATCGGCGCGGGCGGCGCACGGCCATGGGACCGCCCGGCCGCCCCGCAAGCCGGGCGGACGCCCGGCTCCTCCACTGGCGTTGCGGCCCTGCGGGTGCGGGCCGGCCTTGCAAGGCGGTCCCCTTGTCCGCGGGTTCGCCGCCCGCCCCGCTGTCCGGGGCCGGCCGCGGCGGATTTGGTCCGAGAGGAGACGCACCGATGGTCACCAGCCCCAACCCTTTGCCCGAAGCCGCCCCGCAGACGCGCGCGCAGCCTCCGGTGCGCGCGGACAGGCGCGGCGAGCGCCGTTGCCGCGCTCGCGGCGCGGCCGGCGAGCAAGCGCCGCGCGGCGGCGATGCGGGTCATGCCGCCGCGCCGCGCGTGTCGCTCTACGACGAGGTTGCCGCGCGCATCGTCGCCGAACTCGAAGCGGGGCGCGTCCCGTGGGTGCAGCCGTGGGACGCCGCCGCCTTCGCGCCGGGCCTGCCGCGCAACGCCGACACGCGCCGCGCCTATTCGGGGATCAATATTCTCATCCTCTGGGCCGAAGCGGTGCGGCGCGGCTTTCCGGCGCAGGGCTGGCTGACCTTCCGGCAGGCGCGCGAAGCGGGCGGCGCGGTGCGCAAGGGCGAGAAGGGCACGACGATCTTCTATGCCGCGCGCTTCACGCCCAGGGGCGAGGCAGCGACGGGCGGGCGCGCATCGGGCCTGTCCGGCGCAATTGGAACGAACGGCGCGAGCGAGGGCGGCGGGGGGTCACCGGGCGCGGGCGGCGACAGCCGGTCGGTTCCCTTCCTCAAGCGTTTCACCGTCTTCAATGTCGCGCAGTGCGAAGGCCTGCCGGATCGCTGCACCCGCGCCGACGCGGCCGTGCCGCCGCGCGCGACGATCCCTCGCGCCGAGGCGCTGATCGCGGCGACCGGCGCCGACGTCCGCATCGGCGGGAACGAGGCCTATTACAGCCCCGCTGCCGATTATGTCGCGCTGCCCCCGCAGCAGGCTTTCCGCCACCAGATCGACTATTATCGCACCGCATTGCACGAGCTCGGCCACTGGACCGGCCATAGCTCGCGGCTGGCCCGCGACCAGTCGGGCGGTTTTGCGAGCCAAGCCTATGCGCGCGAGGAATTGTGCGCCGAGCTTGCGAGCGCCTTCCTCTGCGCCGCGCTCGGCATCCAGCCCACGGTGCGCCACGCCGACTATATCGGCGCGTGGCTTGCCATCATGCGCGCCGATACGCGCGCGATCTTCCGGGCGGCGAGCCATGCGAGCAGGGCCGCCGACTATCTGGCCGCCTTCGCACCCGATGTTGCGGGGGACGGGGCTGCGGCCCCCGATCCCGCGCGCGGCGCGGCGGCGAAGGCCAGCGCGCGCGGCGTGCGGGCCGCAGGAGGCGGGCAATGACCCTCGTCCCCGCCGACCTTCGCTTCGCGCTCAACGCGAACGGCCATGCGAGCCGCATCCACCGCGCGCGCGAAACCCGCTTCGACCCGTGGCCGGTCGTCAAATTATTCAATCCGGTGGGTGCCGCGACCTGGCTCGCGACCGAGATCGACAGCGACGGCGACACGCTCTTCGGGCTCGCCGATCTCGGTTTCGGCTGCCCCGAACTCGGCTGTTTCTCGCTCGCCGAAATCGCCGCCGTGCGGCTTCCCTTCGGCCTCGGCATCGAGCGCGATCACTATTTCGAGCCGCTTGCCCCGCTCTCGCTCTGGACCGAGGCGGCGCGGCGTCTGGGCTCGATCAGCCTCGCCGAAAAGGCGCTTCTGCGCCGCAGACTCGACCGGCTTCTGCCCGACCCGCCCGCCGATCCCGATGGACCGGCGCGCGGCGAGGGCAGCTGACGCGGCGGCGCGTTTCGCCGTCATTTGCCGGTCCCGCTCTCGCATTCACTCAAGGCGGGACCGGCGCTCACACGGAGCAAATGCCATGAAACTCGATTTTATCCCGCTCGACAAGCTGTCGGTGTCGAAGGTCAACATGCGCGCCAAGGGGCGCGACCCCGATGTCGGCGATATCCAGCCGAGCATCGCCAAGCGCGGCGTCATCGTGCCGCTCATCGTTCGCGAAAATTGCGCCGACGGTCATTTCGAGATCGTCGCCGGACGGCGGCGCTTCACCGCGGTCAACAATATCGTGCGCGAGGGCGGCGCGGCGCGCCCGCTGCCCTGCGCGATCCTCGACGAAGGCGACGACGCCGACGCGCTCGAAGCCTCGATGCTCGAAAATCTCGCGCGCGTCGCCCCCGACGAGGTCAGCCAGTGGGAGAATTTCGTCAAGCTCGTGCGGGCAGGACGTTCGCCCAAGGAGATCGCGACCAATTTCGCCTTCGACATCGCGACCGTCGAGCGCATCCTCGCGCTCGGCAATCTCCTGCCGCGCATCCGCAACCTCTACCGCGCGGGCGAGATCGACCAGACAACGGTCAAGCATCTGACCCTCGCGACCAAGAGCCAGCAGACGGCGTGGCTCGCGCTGTTCGACGACAAGGAGGCATGGTGCCCGACCGGCTTTCGCCTCAAGGACTGGCTCTTCGGCGGCGATGCGATTCTGGCGAGCCACGCTTTGTTCGACGTCGAGGACGCCAAGCTCGCGACCATCGCCGACCTCTTCGAGGGCAAGACGCTCGTCGCCGACGCCGATACCTTCTGGACGCGCCAGATGGCCGAGGTCGAAGCGCGCCGCACCGCCTGTCTCGATGCGGGCTGGAGCGACGTGATCGTCCTCGACCTCGGCCAGCGCTTCGACCGCTACGGCCATGTCCACACCCCGAAGCGCCACGGCGGGCGCGTCTATGTCGAACTCCGCAAGAGCGGCGAGGTGATCTTCCACGAAGGCTATGTCACCGAGAAGGAGGCGCGGGCGCGCGCGAAAGGCGAAGCGGGCGGCGCCCCCGGGAAGGCGAAGCGCCCCGAGGTCACGAGCGCGACGAACGCCTATATCGACCTCCACCGCCACGCCGCCGTGCGCGCCGAACTCGCGGGCCGTGGCGGGCTCGCGCTGCGCGCGCTCGTCGCGCATGTCATCGCGAGCGCCGACCATTTTCGCGTCGATATCCAGAGCTATCGTGTCGCCAGGCAAGAAGTGCAGGAAAGCGTCGAGACGTGCGAGGCCGAGACCCGCTTCGATGCGCGCCGCCGCGCGGTGCTTGGCGTTCTGGGCCTCGACGCCGAGACGCCGACCGTCACCGGCGAACGCAGCGGCGCGCGCCAGTTCGCGCCGATCTTCGCGCGGCTGCTCGAACTGCCCGATCCGGTCGTCCTCGAAATCACCGCCATCGTCATGGGCGAGACGCTGATGGCGGGAAGCGAGGCGGTCGAAATGATCGGGCTGCATCTCGACCTCGACATGGCGAAGGTCTGGCAGCCCGATCCGGCCTTCTGGAACCTCATTCGCGATAGGGAGGTGCTCGGCAAGATCGTCGCCGAGGTCGCGGGCGAGGCGGTCGCGTCGGCGAATGCGGGCGAGAAGGCGAAGACCTTGAAGGCCATCGTCACCGACCATCTGGAAGGCGCGAACGGGCGCGCGCAGGTCGGGCCGTGGGTGCCGCGCTGGATGCGTTTCGCGCCTTCGCCCTACACCGCGCGCGGCGGGGTCGCGAGCGTCGATGCGCGCGCGCGGATGCTCCATATCCTCGCGCGCGACGCCGAGGACCGCGTGGCGCACGATGCCGAGCCGGAGGCCGAGACCGAGGAGGGTGCGGGCGACACGACCGGCATCCCGACGCACGGCGGCGATGCCGGTGAGTCCGAAGACCGGGCGGGCGGGGCCTCGGGCGCGTCCTCCGAAGCCCCGGACGGTGCCGGGAACGAGGCGCCGCCGCTCGCCGCCTGACCAAAGGGGAAAGGGGCAGGCGACTGCCCCTTTCCCGCCTTGCCGCGCCGGGCGCTCGGGTTCGGGTCCGGCCCGCGCGCGCCGCCCCTTGCGGGGCGGCGCGGGGGAGGGTGGAAAAGCCGCGCGCCGGTTCCCTTGGTCCTGGCGCGCGGCTTTGCGTCCTTATGCGGCGGGCGCGCGGCAGGCCTTCGGCGCCGCGCGAAACCGGTTTCGGGGCGCGCCGCATGGCGGCGCGGGCGACGATGCCGGTCGGGGTCAGGCGACGAGGCGGCGCAGGAAATGGACGCGGAAGAGGTCGAGCCGCGCCTCGGCGGTCGCGCGGTCGCGGGCGTGGGCGATGACCTTCACGCCTTCGCCGGGCGCCGCCTCGAAAGCGAAGGGATGCGGACCCGACAGCCGCAGCGCCGACGGGTCGAGCCCGTCGCGGCGCAGGGTCGCGTGCGCCGCGTCGTCGAGCGTCAGCTCCGCCCAGATCTCGGCGCTTCGTATCGCAAGCTCGCCCGGATCGCGCGCTTCGGCGGCGAAGATCATCTGCGCTGTATCGTCCATCGAGTCCCCCGTGCGGCGCCGCGCCCCGCGACACTTCCAAGACCGGGGCCGTCTCGCCCAGGGGCGATTCCGGCGACCGGAACCCAAGCCCATGATGCGAAAGCCCGGAATTTTCCACGCCCTTTGCGACGAACGGCGCCGCACAAAATCTTTCGGCGCTGCTCGTCCCGCTTTGCCGCCGGATGACCACCGGGCGCGTGCGGGCGGTCTGGCCGGTCGCGGACCGGCGCGCAACGGACGGGGCGACTGCACTTTTTTCCCCGCCCGCGTGGCCGCGGGCTCCTCGCGCCGCCGCGCTGCGCGCGCCCAAAAAAGCGCGCCCGTCCGTCCTTCGCTTCGCTGCGGCCCCCGAGGGGTGCGCGCCGGTCGCGCTGCGACCGGCCTTGCTCGCCTCGCGCGTCCGGGGATGGTCCCCGGCGGCAAGCGAAGGAGACGAGAAATGGCTGCCATCGGTTTTGTGAACGGCACCGTCGACAAGGGATTCGTGGGCCAGTTGAAGACGCTTTCGATCCGCGCGGGCATCGAAGTCCGCCCGAACCGGAGCAAGGCGGGCGAGACCCAGCCCGACTTCCGGGTCTATTCGGACGGCATCGAGATCGGCGCGGGCTGGGTCCGCACCGGCGAGGTCTCGGGCAAGGATTATGTGTCGCTGAGTCTCGCCGCCCCCGAGTTCGGGCCCCGGCGGCTCTATGCGAACCTCGGCCGCGCCGCGGGCCAGGACGATGACGACACCTATGCGCTCATCTGGAACCCGGCCGACTGAGGGCCGGGCCCCGCGTCCGCTGCTGTGGGCGCGGGGCTCACCCTTTTCCTTGTCGCGGCGCGATATTCGGCTAGGATTCTGTGACTTATGAAAAGCGATCTCGATCATCTTCCCGGCGCCAAGAAGCGCGATCTCGAACGCATCGTCGAAATCCTCTTCGCCGAGTTCGAGGACGCGACCGCGCTCGCGACGCAGAAGTGGAAGAAGCAGGGGCGCATCCTCAAGATCATCCTCTACGGCAGCCACGCGCGCGGCGACTGGGTCGCCGATCCGACGGGCGGCTATTATTCGGATTACGATATCCTCGTCGTCGTCAACGACGAGCGGCTCACCGATCCGGTCGATTACTGGTACAAGGCCGAGGATGCCTTCCTGCGCGAATATGGCATCACCAAGCGGCTCTCGGCGCCGGTCGGGCTGATCGTCCACAGCCTCGGCGACGTCAATTTCCAGCTCTCGCGCGGGCGGCCCTTCTTCATCGACATCGTGCGCGACGGGATCGTGCTTTACGAGTTCGGCACGCAATCCTTCGATCCGCCGAAGCCGCTTTCTCCCGAGCTCGCGCGCGAGGAAGCGCAACAATATTTCGACAAGTGGTTCAGGAGTGCGAGTGGCGCATTGGATCTCGCGAAGGCCGCGATCCAAAAGGACGATCACAGTTGGGCCGCCTTTTTGCTTCACCAAGCAACCGAGCATTTTTACCACACGGTGCTCAATACTCTGACCCTCTACTCGCCCAAATCGCACAAGATCAATTTCCTCCGCGACAAGGCCGAGGACATTGCGCGCGACCTCATTCCGGTGTGGCCGCGCGACGAGAAGTTCGCGCGCCGCTGCTTCGAACTGCTCCAGCAGGCCTATGTCAACGCGCGCTATTCGCCCCACTACAAGATCAGCTCCGAGGAGCTTGCATGGCTCGTCGAGCGCATCGAAATGCTGCAGGCGACCGTGAAAATCATCGCCGACAGGCATCTTTCCGGCAACGCCGCGACGGCAGGATAGGGTTCAATGGACGCGCAGGAACAACCCATTACGCCCGACCGCAAGATCGCGCTGCTCATCGACGCCGACAATGTGTCGCACGCCAAGATCGGGGCGATGCTCGCCGAGCTTTCCAAATATGGCACCGCAAATATTCGCCGTGCTTATGGCAAT
>CBJKNR010000217.1:0-6522 GCA_966417555.1 uncultured Sphingopyxis sp. | reverse complement strand
ACCGCCTTCGGCGGTCCCCCTCCCCGCAAGCGGGGAGGATTTATGGCCGCTTCCGCTCGCTAACGGCTCATCAGAGTTCGCCGCCGAGGGCCCCGTATTTTTCCTCGAAGCCGGCCTTGTCGCCGCGCGCGAGATAGCCGGCCTGATCGACGATATTGTCGCGCGCGATGCGGCCCTGGAAGGCACCGAGCTGGGGATCGATGCGCTCGATGTCGGCCTCGGTCCAGTCGGCGATCTGGCGGAAGCTGATGATGCCAAGGCCGTTCAGCAGCACGACGAGCTTGGGGCCGACGCCCTTCAGCAATTGCAGATTATCGGCCTTGGCCGCGGTTGCAGCGGGCGCGGGTTTTGTGGCCGGCGGCGGTACGGTGGGCTCTTCGGGGATGGCCGCTGTTTCGGCTGAGGCCGGCTTGGCGGCCGCTTTCTTCGCTACGGGTTTCTTCGCAGCCGGTTTTGCGGGGGCTTTCGCTTTGGTTGCGGACCTGGGCGGCGGCGGGGGCGCGGTCTCGCCCGCCGGCTCGATGACGGGCGCCGGCTCGGGAGCGGGGGCCGGTTCGGGCCGGGGCGGCGGTGCTGCCGGCGCGACAGGCTGCGCCTTGGGCTCGATCGGCTTGAACCGCGCCGGCTCGGCGGCAATGATCTCGGGCCTGGCCGGTTCGAGCGGTTTTGCAGGCTTTGCGGGTTCGGCGGACGGGGGCGCGATTTCCCCGGGTTTCGAGCGACCGAACAGCCACCACAGCAGCACGACGGCAACAACGAGTCCGACGACCGCGATAATCCAGTTTTCCTGAAGCCAGACCATGATCTTCTCCGCTTGTGATTTTTTTCCAGCCTATGCGGCCGGACCTGCCGCGTCCAGTCGCCGTCATTCGCTCTCGCGCACGATTTCGCGCCAGCCCCTCAGCGCGCTTCGCGCGCGACTTCCCTCCAACCAATGTCGCGGCGGCAGAAGCCGGTCGGGAAGTCGAGCTTGTCGACTGCGGCATAGGCGCGCGCCTGCGCCTCGGTCACGCTCTTGCCCGTCGCCGTGATGTTGAGCACGCGGCCGCCGGCGGCGACGATCACGCGTTCCTCGCGCGCCGTGCCGGCGTGGAAGACGCGCACCCCGCCCGCTTCGGCGTCGGCGATGCGGTGGATTGCGCCGCCCTTTTCGGGGGTGCCCGGATAGCCCTTTGCCGCCATCACGACGGTAAGCGCATAGTCGTGCGAGAAGGCCGGCGCGTCGGCCGCGGCGATCATCCCGGTCGCGGCGGCGTGAAGCAGCGCGGCGAAATCGCCCTTGAAGCGCATCATCAGCACCTGGCATTCGGGGTCGCCGAAGCGGCAATTATATTCGATCAGCTTCGGCCCTTCGCCCGTCAGCATCAGCCCGGCGAAGAGCACGCCGACATAAGGCGTGCCCTCGGCGGCGAGCGTCGCCACCGTCGGGCGGATGATCCGGTCCATCACCGCGGCTTCGAGATCGGCGGTGAGTACCGGCGCGGGGCTGTAGGCGCCCATGCCGCCGGTGTTCGGCCCGGTGTCGCCGTCGCCGACGCGCTTGTGATCCTGCGCGCTGCCGAAGGCGATGACGTCGGTGCCGTCGGAGAGCGCGAAGAAGCTCGCTTCCTCGCCGGTCATAAATTCCTCGATCACCACTTCGGCGCCCGCGCCGCCGAAGGCGCCGCCCATCATATCGGCGATCGCGGCTTCGGCATCCTCGCGCGTTTCGGCGATGATCACGCCCTTGCCGGCGGCGAGGCCGTCGGCCTTGATCACCACGGGGATCGAAAAGCCGTCGAGGACGGCGAGGGCTTCGTCGGCGCTGGTGCAGCGGACATAGGCGGCGGTCGGGATCGACGCGCGCGCACACAGATCCTTGGTGAAGCCCTTCGACCCTTCGAGGCGCGCGGCGGCGGCGCCGGGGCCGAAGGCGGGGACGCCGATCTCGCGCAGCCGGTCGGCGAGGCCCGCGACGAGCGGCGCCTCGGGACCGACGACGACGAAGTCGATCGCGTGCGCGCGGACGAAGGCGATCAGGCCGTCGATGTCGTCGGCGGAAATCGGCACACATTCGGCGTGCAGCTCGATCCCCGGGTTGCCCGGGGCGGCATAGAGCTTGGCGCAGCTTGGCGATTGTGCCAACTGCCAGCTGAGCGCATGTTCGCGGCCCCCCGATCCGACCAGCAGGATATTCATGTCAGTCCCTTTTCCCGATACGGCGTCCGACGATGGCACCGAAGCGCGGCTGTTAGCCGAGGCGGCGCCCGGCGGCAATGCACCTGCCCCGTCGCCGTATGGCGACAATGCGCCCGCAATGTCGGTGAGCCAATTGTCGGCGGCGATCAAGCGCACCGTCGAGGACGGCTTCGCGCGCGTGCGCGTGCGCGGGGAATTGTCGGGAGCGAAACGCGCGGCATCGGGGCATTTTTATGCGGCGCTGAAGGACGACAATGCGCTGATCGACATGGTGATGTGGAAGGGGCAGGCGGGCCGCCTTGCCTTCCGGCCCGAGGACGGAATCGAGGTGATCGCGACGGGCAAGCTCACTACTTACCCCGGTCGCTCCAAATATCAGCTCGTCGTCGACACGCTCGAGGTCGCGGGCGAAGGCGCGCTGATGCTTTTGTTCGAGAAGCTGAAGGCGCGGCTCGGCGCCGAAGGGCTGTTCGACCGCGAGCGGAAATATGAGCGGCTACCCTATCTGCCGCGCACGATCGGTGTCGTCACCTCGCCGACCGGCGCGGTGATCCGCGACATTCTCCACCGGCTTGCCGATCGCTGCCCGACGCATGTCATCGTCTGGCCGGTGCTGGTGCAGGGTGACGGCGCCGCCGCGCAGGTCGCGAACGCTATCCGCGGTTTCGACGCCATCGCCCCCGGCGGACCCGTGCCGCGTCCCGACCTTGTCATCGTCGCGCGCGGCGGTGGGTCGATCGAGGATCTGTGGGCGTTCAACGAGGAGATCGTCGTGCGCGCGATCGCCGACTGCCGCATCCCGACGATCAGCGCGGTCGGGCACGAAACCGATGTGACGCTCGCCGACTATGCCGCCGACGTGCGCGCGCCGACGCCGACTGCCGCCGCCGAGATGGCGGTGCCCGTGCGCGCCGAGCTTCAGGCGCAGCTCGCGACATGGAACGGCCGGATCATCGGCGCCGCGAACCGGCACCAGTCGCTGGCGGGCGAGCGGCTGGCCGCGCTGGCACGCCACCTGCCCAGGCGCAATGCACTCTATGCGCCGCAGCGCCAGCGGCTCGACGATGCGGGCGAGCGGCTCGACCGCAGCCAGCGCCATCGGCTGGCAATGGTTTCGGAACGGCTGGCGACGCGCGGTGCCGCGCTGCGGCCCGCGCTGCTTGCGCGGCGGTGGGATCGTGATCGCGCGCTGATCGAGGGGCTCGGGCGGCTGCTCACCTCGCTCGATCCGCGCGCCTTGCTGTCGCGTGGCTATGCGATGGTGCGCGACGGCGGCGGCGCGATCGTCACGACGGCGGCGAGGGCGCGCGATGCCGGCGTGCTGCAATTGCAGTTCGCCGACGGCGAGGTGCCCGTCGCGGTCAGCGGCGGTGATGGGCCTTCGCCGATCCCGAAGCCGGTTCGCAAGCCGCCCTCTGCGGAGCCGAAACGGGGGCAGGGCGAGCTCTTCTGAACCTGCGTGGGGCACCGGGGGCTGGCTGCGCGGCGCGATGCTGTTATAGTCGGGGCAACGACTACCGCCGAATGGACCCGAGAATCATGTTGATCGCCAGCCGCAACCGCCTTGCCCGCCTGCAATATGGCCCGAACGGCTTTCGTGTCCTCGCCCCCGGCGACCATGTTCTGTGCGCGGTGAGCGGCGTGCCGATCGGGCTCGACGAGCTGCGTTACTGGTCCGTCGCGCGCCAGGAGCCCTATGCCACCGCCGAGATATCGGTGAAGGCCGAACTGGACCACGCACGCAAGGGATGAGGGTCGCGGGGGCTTGGCTGAAGCAGGGCGGGGCGTTTGCGTTCCTGATCGCCTCTGCCGGCTGCGTTCCGCCCGCCGACACCGAAGCGGCGCCCGCACCACGGCCGGCCGTTCAGCCTGGCGCGGTCTCGCCCGCACCGCTGCGCGTGCCGGAGCGCCCTGATTTCACGCTGACCGGGCGTGCCGAACAGGGTGCGGCGATGGTCGGGCAGGCGCCCGGCGACACGCGTCTGCTGACGTTCGGGGGCAAGGCGATTCCGGTCGCCGCCGACGGCCGTTTCCTGATCGCCTTTGACCGGGATGCCGGACCAAGCGCGCGGCTGGTGGCGACGCTCGCCGACGGGCGCACGGTCGAGCGTGCCATTGCGGTCGCCGCGGGGACATGGCGGCTCGAGCATATCAATGCGCCCTGGCGCGGCAGCGCGGCGAGCGACGCCGATTTCGAGCGCCGCCGCCCTGCCGAACTCGCTCAGATCGCAGCGGCGCGCGCCAAGCAGGTCGACGCGGATGGCTGGCGGCAGACATTCCGCTGGCCGGTGACGGGGCGCTTCTCGGGCTTCTTCGGGGCGCAGCGCATCTATCAGGGCAGGCCGGGCAGCTATCACAGCGGCACCGATATAGCGGTGCCTGCGGGAACGCCTTTCGTCGCGCCCGCCGACGGCGTTGTCGTACTTGCGGCAAGCGCGCCCTTCACGCTCGAGGGCAATCTTCTGATCATCGACCACGGCATGGGGCTCAGCAGCGCCTTTCTTCATTGCCAGCGGCTCGACGTGAAGGTCGGCGACCGGGTGGTCCAGGGGCAGCAAGTCGGGACGGTGGGGCGAACCGGGCGCGCGACCGGGGCGCATATGCATTGGGGGCTGAAATGGCGCGACGCGCGCCTCGACCCTGGAAAACTCGCGGAGCCAATGGGCCGTTAGGCCATCGTCTCTACGATGATATTTCGTAACCGATGAAACAAAATGTCGCGAATGACGCGCTGCAGCATATTGTATTTCGTCACTTCCCGGGTTTGTTGCAAATACGTCACAATGCGCCGCGAAACGGGCCTTTGCGCCGGGAATTCGCTTTACTCGACATGAACGAAGTTTCATCCCGCACCCTATCGGGGCATCTGCGCGCGTCGGCTTTGCGTCGTCGTGCTTGGGGTCCGGGTAATTCAATCCATCAGTAGCAAGGGACTGCACTGTGAAGAAAACCCACTATTCCAAGCTGAAGCTGGGTGCTGCGCCGCTCATGATGAGCGTCGCCCTGGCTTCGGCTCCTGCCTATGCGCAGGACGCAGCCGCGGCCGACGAAGCCACGACCGAGAGCACGGAAATCGTTGTGACCGGCACGCTGGTCCGCAACCCCAACCTCACCACCTCCAGCCCCGTCAACGTGACGTCGTCGGACGAAATCGAGCTGCGCCAGGTCAACGTTGCAGAAGATATTCTGCGCGACGTTCCGGGCGTGGCCGCGAACGTCGGTTCGTCGGTCAACAACGGCAACGGCGGCGCTTCGTTCGTCGACCTTCGTGGCCTCGGCCCGAGCCGCAACATCGTCCTGCTCGACAGCCAGCGGATCGCCCCGGCCAATCTGAACGGCAACGTCGACCTCAACAACATTCCGCTTGCCCTTATCGAACGCGTCGATGTGCTGACCGGCGGTGCGAGCACCACCTACGGTGCCGACGCTGTTTCGGGCGTCGTCAACTTCATCACCAAGCGCGACTTTGCCGGCGTCGATCTTTCGAGCGGCTTCCAGATGACCGAACGCGGCGATGGCAAGATTTTCCGTGCCGATCTGACGGTCGGTGCGAATTTCGATGACGGCCGCGGTAACGCCGTTCTCAGCATCGGTTACCAGAAAGCGGATCCGGTCTTTTTCGGCGGCGAACGTCCGGGTTCGGATCTGACCATCGATTCGTTCGACGGTTCGGGAAGCGGCGCGTCGGGCACTGCGTCGCCCTCGCGTTTCTCGATTCCCGGCACGGGCAACCTGCAGATCGATCCGGCGACGGGCAACCTCGTGCCGCAGTTCGCGCTGTTCAATTTCAACCCGTACAATATTTTCCAGACGCCGTTCGAGCGGTACAATATGTTCTCGTCGGCGCGCTACGAAGTGAGCGATTCGGTCGAGGTGTTCGCTCGCGGCATGTTCTCGCAGAACACGGTGAAGACGATCATCGCGCCGTCGGGCGCCTTCAGTGATCCGGTTTTCATTCCGCTCAGCAACCCGTACATGCCGGCCGGTGCGCGCAATACCTTCTGCGCGAACAACGACTTCGATCCGGGCACGCCCGGCATTCAGACGCTGACGCCGGCGCAGTGCGCTGCGGCCGCGACGGCGACCGATCCCAACGACCCCAACTATCAGGAAGTTTCGACCAATCTCGGTCGTCGCCTCATCGAAGCCGGCGGTCGTGTCAGCCGCTACAAGACGCAGCTCTTCGACTTCATGGCCGGTGTCCGCGGATCGATCACCGATACGCTCCGGTATGAAGTCTCGGGTAATTACGGCGAGAGCGAAAACACCCAGACCATTTTGAACTATGCGTCGCTGACGCGGTTGCAGCAGGCGCTGCGCGCGCCGGACGCGACGAACTGTCAG